>CAYTWE010000005.1:0-67215 GCA_964440985.1 uncultured Lentisphaeraceae bacterium
ACTGGTAGGGCGCGACGTTCGCGAGGAATGCAGACGGGCGACGGGCAGACTGTGGTATAATGGGCGGCAAGGAGAATGATGATGACTGAACAGGAGAAGATGGAGGCCGGATACCTTTACCGGCCAACGCCTGAGATGGTGAAGCACCGTTTCGGCATACAGGACGCGATGGCGGAGTACAACAGGTTGCTGCCGTCGCAGGTTGAGGAGCGTGCCGCATTTCTCAAGGGAATTCTGGGCAAGGTCGGAAAGGGATGCAACATCCTGCCGCCGTTCCGGTGCGATTATGGATTTCACATCGAAATAGGCGACAACTTCTTCGCCAACTACAACTTCGTGGTGTTGGACGGGAACTACGTGCGCATCGGCAACAATGTGTGGATTGCGCCGAATGTCGGGATATACGCCGCAGGGCATCCGTTCGACGTGGAAGAGCGCATTGGCGGGCTTGAGTACGCATTTCCGGTCACGATCGGCGACAACGTATGGATCGGCGGCGGTGTGCAGATCATCGGCGGCGTAACGATAGGCGCAAACTCCATCGTGGCGGCGGGCAGCGTCGTGATCCGTGATGTGCCGGAGGGGACGCTTGTTGCGGGGAATCCATGCCGTGTGATAAGGAAAATCACCCCCGAAGACCGCGAAAAGTACGTCCACGCATAAAGAGCGCAGGATATTGTGCTATAATCGCACACCAAAGGAGATTTACAAGAATGGACAGCAGCCTTTACATCAATCCGCCACTGGTCGACAGGGCATATCACTGGGAGGGGAAGAAGCAGCCCCGCACACGCAAGGAACTGGATGCGTTTTTCAAGAGTCCGGCCATACGCAAGGTGAAGCAGCAGATATGCGAGATGGGCAGGCGCATATATGCAAGAGGATACACAGACGGCAACGGCGGCAACCTTTCCGTCCGCGTCGGCGAGGATCTTGTGCTTTGCTCACCCACCCTCTGCTGCAAAGGGTTCATGAACGAGGATGACATCTGTCTTGTCGACATGAACGCCGGGCAGCTGTGCGGCTACCGTCCGCGCACCTCGGAGGTGAAGGTGCATATCGCCATGATGAAGGCGACAGGCATGAACGCCTGCATGCACTGCCATCCGCCGCACTGCAATGCATTCATCTTCGCCGGACAGGTTCCGCCGAACGGAATCAATCCGGAGGCAGACATCTTTCTCGGACAGATCCCCCTTGCTCCGTACGGCACTCCCGGCACCGACGAGGTGGCGAAGAACGTCGCCGAGGCTGCGAAGAAGTCCAACGTGGTATTCATGGAGAATCACGGCATAGTCTGCGGCGGACGCGACATCGAGGAGGCGGAGTGGTTCGCCGAAAACGCCGACGCATTCTGCCAGTGCTGCCTGCTCGCCGGTCTTCACAAGAAGCATCTCCAGCAGGTCGGCAAGAAGAGCGTACAGGACTTCCTCTCGATCCGCAAGGCGCTTGGTCTGTCCATTCCGGAAGGACAGCCGCTCTACAACACCCAGATGTACGCCGGATACAAGATGAAGCGGGTCGGAAAATGAAGAAGCATCTTGCAATAGACATCGGAGCGTCGTCGGGACGCCACATCCTCGGATGGGTGGAGGACGGAAAGATCCAGCTGAAGGAGGTCTACCGCTTCGACAATTCGCAGGTCGTGAAGGACGGACACGACTGCTGGGACATCCAGGCGCTTGCGAGGCACGTGCTTGCGGGGTGCAAGGCGGCGGCGGATGCCGGGGAGATTCCGGAGACGATTGGCATCGATACCTGGGGCGTCGATTTTGTTCTTGTTGACGGTCGAGGCCTTCCAGTCGGCGACGCCGTCGCCTACCGCGACCACCGCACGGACGGTATGCCGGAATACGTGGACTCCGTGATTCCGTTCAACGAACTGTATGCGCACTGCGGAATCCAGAAGGCGGTGTACAACACGATATACCAGCTTGCGGCGCTGAAAAAGGAGCATCCCGAACAGCTTGAGAAAGCCGAGCGCCTGCTGCTCATCCCGGACTATCTCAATTTCGTGCTGACCGGCAAGATGGCGAACGAGTACACAGATGCGTCCACGTCATCGCTCGTGAACGCTGAGATGTGCGATTGGGATCGCGAATTGATCGCCCGCCTTGGACTGCCGGATCGCATTTTCAAGCCGCTCACCATGCCGGGGACGGTGCTTGGCGGATTCACCGATGCGGTGAAGAGCGTCATTGGCTACGATGCGAAGGTCGTGCTTCCGGCCTGCCACGACACCGGGTCTGCGTACCTTGCCGTGCCTGCCCGCGATGACAAGGCGATCTACCTCTCAAGCGGAACATGGAGCATCATCGGGGTTGAGAACGATGTGCCTATCGCCACGCCGGCATCCTGCGCCGCGAACTTCTCCAACGAGGGTGGCGCATGGAAGCGATATCGCTTCCTCAAGAACATCATGGGATTGTGGATGGTGCAGTCCATCCGCAGGGAGCTGAACGGCGTTGCGTACGTCGAGGGCAAGGGCGGCGATGCCACGGCCGCTGCGCTCGCGGGGATATCGGATTGGGAAAAGGGACGCAAGTATTCCTTTGCCGATCTTGAGAAGGCCGCCCGTGCGGTCGGCGACTTCCCGTCGGTCGTGGATGCGGCGGACAGGAGGTTCTTCTCTCCGGACACCATGGTAGGCGCGGTCTGCGGCGCCTGCGCGGAAAGCGGGCAGAAGGTCCCTGCGACGGTTGGTGAGCTTGTGCAGTGTGTCTATGCTTCGCTTGCCCACTGCTACGCAAAGGAGGCCACGCTTCTTGCATCGCTCACCGGCAAGAAGTACACGACACTCAACATCGTCGGCGGCGGATCGAAGGACGTGTATCTCAACGAGCTGACCGCGAAGGCGACAGGACTTGAGGTGGTTGCCGGGCCTACCGAGGGAACCGCCATCGGAAACCTCATTGTCCAGATGATCGCTTCCGGCGAGTTCAAGGATCTATCCGAAGCCCGCAAGGCGATCGTCCGCTGATGGTGCAGCCACCAATATGAAAAACATTCCTGTTCTGTCGGTCTGTCTGTCGATCGTGTCTGTGGCAATGTCCGGATATGGCATGGCCTCCGGAGTGGCGGGTGCGGAGGTTCGTCCCTTCCGTCCGCCGGCCGTGCCGCTTGTGAGCGTAGATCCGCATTTCAGTCTGTGGAGCCGGGCAGACCGGCTGACGGACTGCGACACTACGCACTGGGCAGGGGCAAGGCAGCCGCTCTCCATGATTCTCACGGCGGACGGTGTGAAGTATCGCCTTTGCGGACGCAACCCGATGAATGTCTCTCCGCTGCCGCAGAAGTCGGTTGAAGTCCGGGCGAACGAGACGCTCTACACGTTTGGCAAGGGAACGCTGTCCGTTGAGTTGAGCTTCATCACGCCTCGGCTTGCGGATGAGCTTGAGACGTTCTCGCGTCCGGTCACATACGTATCCGTCAAGGTTGCCGGCGCGAAGACGTACAGCGTGGAGATGAACCTCCCGCCTGAGCTGGCGAGAGATCGCGATGACGCCAAGATGGTCGAGCGCAAGACGGAGATAGTTGGCGTCCCTGCCTGCAGCGTCGGACGCAGGGAGCAGGTTCAGTTTGGCGTGAAGGGTGACAGCAGAAGGGCTGACTGGGGCTACGCATGGCAGGTAGGCCCGTACGTATGCGGCGATGAGACGCTTTTCATGCTGGCGTTCGAGCACGGCAAGACCGTCCGGTATTTCGGACATGACCTTGTTGACTGGTGGCAGCGCGACGGCAAGACGTTTGAGAAGATGCTTGAGGAGGCGCTCGGCGACTATTCGAGGGTTCGGGCGAAGGTGCGCGAGAGCGATGCCGCCCTTGCCGCCAGGGCCGAGAAGATCGGCGGAGCGCAGTACGCCAGAATCGCGGAGCTTGCCTGGCGGCAGAGCTTTGCGGCCTGCTCGTTTGTCGCCGCTCCCGGCGGCGAGCCGTACATGTTCTCCGCCGAGAACCATTCCGGCGGCATGATCGGCACCACGGACGTGTTCTACCCGCAGCTTCCGCACCTGCTTTTCGCCGGGCCGACCTTCGTCAAGGCGACGCTTGCGCCGGTGTGCGAGTACGCATCAAGCACGAACTGGCCGTACCCGTACGCACCTCATGACATGGGGCTGTATCCAGTTGCCGAGGGTCAGTACTACGGAATGAAGAAGGGGCAGTCCGTCGGAGGTGGCGATGACGACACCTTCCGTATGCCGGTGGAGGAATGCGGCAACATGCTCATCTGTCTCGCCGCACTTGCGCATTCCGAGGGCAATGCGGCCTTCGCTTCGCGCTGGTGGCCGGAAGTGACCAAATGGGCGCAGTATCTCCGCAACGTCGGGTTCGATCCCGAAAACCAGCTCTGCACCGACGATTTCGCGGGGCATCTCGCGCACAACGCGAACCTTTCCGCGAAGACGATCGTCGCTCTCGCCTGCTACGCCATGATGGCGGACATGAGGGGCGAGAAGTCCGTCGCGGAGCAGTACGGCAATGCGGCAAAGGAGATGGTGCCGCGCTGGATCGAGGCTGTGAAGGGTGGTCGCTACGGTGCGGGACGTCTTGCGTTCGACCGTCCGGACACATGGAGCATGAAGTACAACATCGTGTGGGACAGGGTAATGGGGCTGGGACTTTTCCCGGCCGACGTGGCTGAACGCGAGCTGGCGGCCTACATGAAGCTGCAGGAGCCGTACGGGCTGCCTCTCGATTCGCGCAAGGCGTACACCAAGGCCGACTGGCTTGTGTGGGTGGCGTGCCTGCGCGGGCGCAGCGGCGATCTTGAGACGCTTGTTGCGCCGCTCTACCGCTTTCTCGATACGTCGTGCGACCGACAGCCGTTCGGCGACTGGTATGAGGCGGATTGCGGTCTTGCGCGGCAGTTCAAGGCGCGTAGCGTAGTCGGCGGCGTGTTCCTGCCGTTCCTGACCGAGATGAAGTAGAAGGAGGCTTTCTCGTGGCAAAGGTGATAGCGATAGACGGCCCAAGCGGTGCCGGTAAAAGTTCCGTTTCGCGCATGGTCGGTGAACGTCTTGGATTCCTGCATGTGGACTCCGGCGCACTGTACAGGATAATCACATGGCAGTGCGTCGAGAACGGCATCGACACGTCCAATCCGGAGGCTGTGGCTGCATTTGCGGATTCCGTCGGAATAGAGTGCGTGCCGGAAGGCGGAAGGGTCAAGTATCTTGTGAAGGGCGAAGAGCCTGGCGACAGGATCCGTACGCCGGTGGTGAATGCTCACGCATCTCCTGTTGCGACGGTGAAGGCTGTGCGCGACCGCGTGACGGCCATACTCCGTTCGCTCACCGGTTTCGGAGATCTTGTCGTAGAGGGGCGCGACATCACTACGGCGGTGTTCCCTGACACTCCGGCGCGTTTCTATCTCACTGCCTCTGCGGACGTGCGTGCCGCGCGCCGTCAGCGCGAAGAGGTTGAGAAGGGTATCGCAAAGCAGTCCGCCGAAGCGGTAAAGGCGTCTTTGCTGGCGCGAGACAGGATCGACTCGTCGCGCACCTGTGCGCCGTTGAGAAAGGCGGATGGCGCGGTCGAGATCGATTCGTCCGAACTGACGCTTGAGCAGGTGGTCGAGGCGGTGCTTTCCTCGCTGCCGCAGGGATGGCGGAACTGAACCCCGAAGTGGAATATTCATGATAGACGTTCCGGACATACAATATGAGCGTGAGGACTATTCGGACATCCTGAAGAAGGACGACCGGTTTGATCCACGCGCCTATGATTTCGTTTTGGAGACGGTGCGCATCGCGAGCGAAAGCGCGAAGGGACACGTCTCAGGGCAGGAGCTTCTGTGCTTCTTCCGCGATCTTGCGCTTGACGCATACGGGCCACTTGCCTACACAACGCTGAACGACTGGGGTGTGCATTGCAGTGAAGACGTTGGTGCGATCGTCTTCAACCTGTACAACGCAAAGAGGATAGGAAAGACCGATTCCGATTCGCCGGATGATTTTGTCGGCGGATTCAACTTCAAGCGTGAATTTCTCGGACCGTACGAAGCGTAGACACGGGCATTGCGATGGCGGGCGAACGGCTCAAGGCGTGGGGTTATCATGGAAGCGAGTGCGAGGGCGTTGCGCGTGTCGTAAGTGCGCACGGCGACTACTTCCACATTGTCTGCAACGAGCAGCCTGAGGGGGAGGCTCTCGCACGAACGAAGTCATCTGCGTTCCGCGATGCGCCGCCGCCCGTCACCGGCGACTTTGTGAGATTCGTCCACAACCCGCACGGCGAGAGCCGCATCATCGAGGTGCTTCCCCGCTTCTCTGCGCTTGAACGGCTTGATCCGTCGTCGTCCGGATATCGTGCCCAGACGCTTGCCGTGAACTTCGACACGCTGTTTTTCGCGATGGCGGTAAACGGAAACGCATCACGGGCCAGGTTCGACCGTATGGTCGCGCTCGCCGAAAAGTCCGGATGTCTTGATCGCGTTGTCCTGCTCCTCACCAAATGCGACATCTCCGGCGCGGATGCCGTTCACCGTGACTTGGCGGAGTGTGGTGTGCCGGTGATAGAGGTGTCATCTGTCTCCGGATTGGGTTTGGATCTGGTGTCGGAATATGTGCAGCCAAGAAAGACTGTTGCGTTCATCGGGTCTTCCGGCGTTGGAAAATCGTCTCTCGTGAACGCCCTCGCCGGGGATGACTGGATGGCGACCGGCGAGATACAGGAGTGGAGCGGGAAGGGGCGGCATACGACGACCTCACGCGAACTTGTGATGCTGCCTTGCGGGGCGATGGCGCTTGATACGCCGGGTGTGCGCGAGTTCGGGCTGCTTGGCAGCGACGGATTCGATCTGAAGGGACGCCTTGGCGGGACGCACCGCTACCGTCAGCGAAATGCGCCTCGCGCATGACATAGGCAGGTTTTGCGTCAGTGGATAGGCGGCGGTCCTCCCGGTCCGCCCGGTCTCGGCCCACGGCCGCCTGGCCCCATGTGCGTCTGAGTGGCTTCGTATATGGCTGATATCGTCTCCACGAATTCGCTCGCCTCGCTTTCCTTGATGCCCATGTCGCGCACGGTCTGCGTGAGCAGCGTGTTGCGCTCCGATTCCGCAAGCCTTTGCGTAAGCCGGTCAAGTTCCCTCAGTTCACGGAAGACCTCTCTGCGCTGCTCCTCCGAGACGTCTTCATTCTGCGGGTTTATCAACTCGCGCAGTTCTTCGCGCCTTGCGACAGCCTCCTGGTACTGGTCGTGTATGTCCTGCTCCGCTTTAGTCAGCCTTGAACGGTCTACGCTTCCGAGTATGTCGAGTTGGTTCTGCACCCTGTTCAGGTTCCGTTGGCGCATCCGCGCAAAGCGGTTGGTCATCTGCGCATATCGTTGAGGGTCGTTCTTGCGCATCTCCTCCATCCTCGCCCGCATTTCGGCGGCCGTTGGCGGGCCGCGCCGTTCCGCCCTTGTCGTGGCGTTCGTCGTGGTGACGGCAGACGGCTCGCGCTCCGTTTCCGGCGCAATCCACTGCGTCTGCGGTTCGCGTTTGGCGAGCTGGCGTTCGAGTTCGCGGATGCGTCTCTTTAGAAGCGGGATGTCGGCGTCATTCGCCTTAGTGGATCTTTTCGGTTTTGAAGCCACGTCAGTCTCAACGTTCGGGCTTTCGCCTGACGGACGAAGGTGGTAGCCGATGGCACCGCCGCAGATGAGCGCAGCTACCGATATTGCGAAAACTGATTTGCTGTTCATGTGCGGCATTATACCATGTGCGGTTGCGGTCGGCACGTTCCTTTGCTGAATTCTGCACCTCAAGATAGGGTTGCCTGTCCGGGGCGGTTTGCATGATCTTGCATTTCAAAAAAATGTGGCGATAGGGGGATTGACGTGGAAAAAAAAAAACAAATATCATCGTATGCCGTCTTTTTGAGCGTGGTGGCGGTGCTTAAAGCCGTCACCATTACATGGAACAGACCTTTGAAAGGCGGTTGTCAATGGCGGCGAAAATGTTGTGTGGAGTGTCTGCAACGGGCGTAAGTTCCGTACGCAGGGCGTTGGCGTTCTGTCTCGCGGCGGCGGACGTGCGCTGGAATCACGGAAACGGAGACATCGCCGATGTCTCTCTCTGGAACGGCGAGCCGCTATCTGTGCCCCTATGGAATGATAGGGGCGTTATGCTAAAATAACCGCACTCAATGAACAAAAGGTAATCAATGAGCAGACTTGCCACTTCGTTTCTCGTAATGTCTTTTATCGCGGCGTGGATTGCGCCCTCGCCGCTCGCCGCCACGGAGGGACGGCTGCGCGGCTTCGGGAATTGCGAAGCCGTGCGCGACGGCATCCGGACAGATTTCCGTTGCGATTCGATCAGCGGCGCAGAATGTGTGCTCGGCAAGTTCCTGTGGGATCTGTCGTACAACGACGGGGTGAAATGGTGCGGGAAGGTGCTTGAGACGGCCGGCGGGGCGTTCGCGTTCGCCCGCAGGGGCGTGATCGCCACCGTGCTGTCTGCTCCGACGCGAGCGGAGGTGGATGCCGCGCTTGCCGCCGACCAGATGGAGCAGCCCGCGTCGTGGATGGTCAGCGGCTGGATTCGCTACGGACACGCCTATATGCCGCACGTGAGCTGGTTTCAGCCGGACGGATGGCGCTATCTTGCGAGGCAGACGTACGACGTGATGAAGACGCTGAAGACAGACGCCCTGCCGCTCGCGGCGGGTGAAACGGCGGAACTCGCCATTAAGGTGCGCGGCGACACGCATCCGCGTGTGCGCGGGTTCGGCGGGCCTGTCTATCTGCATTTCCGTCCGCATCCCAAGGCATCGTTCGATCTGGCCGGTGAATGGAAGGCGTACCGGACGGCCTACGACGCCGCGCCGACTCCAGTCGCTGTGCCGATGGCTAAACGGATGAAGGACACGTTCATGCTTGGACGCAAGTTCACGTTGCCTGAGGCGTTTCGCACGGGCGGGCGCATCGCCATTGACTTCCAGTCGGTGAGCGACGCGCTTGGCGGCGTGATCGTCAACGGACGGTATCTCCGCCGTCACCATCACGTCTTCGGCGACAGGACGACGCTCGACATCACGCCGTTCGTGAACCGGACGGGCGAGAACGAGATTTTCCTCGTCCACCTCACCGGCTCACGCGATTGCTAACTCCTCCGCGCTGCGGCCATACTGAAATGAAAATGGGAAAGACAATGAAAAGACCAGTCAGAACATTCCTGCTTGCCGGAGCGGCGCTTTGCTGTGCGCTGCAGTGCGCGGCTATGGGCGCGATTGCCCAGGTGGACTACGCTATGTGGGTTGATCCCTTTGTCGGCACGGTTGGCGAGGGCAACACGTTTCCGGGGAGTTGCCGCCCGTTCGGGCTGGTGCAGGCCAGCCCGGACACCGGCACGAAGGTGCATTGTCCCGGATACAAGTACGACGACACGGTGATACGCGGATTCTCCCAGACGCACCTGAACGGCACTGGGCGTCCGGCGATGGGCGATGTGCTGATACTGCCGTTCTCTGACGAGTGGAACGACGCGGCGGCGTTCTCGCCGTTCTCACACGAGACGGAAGTCGCATCCCCCGACTACTACGCGGTCACGCTCGAACGCGGCGGCATCCGCTGCGAGGCGACTACGACGAAGCGCGTGGCCTGGTGGCGCTTCACGTATCCGAAGGGCGCGGCGAAGAAGCTTTACGTGGACGGCAACGCGATGCTGATGCAGCCGTACAATCTCAAGTTCGGTCCGCGTCTGCTGGGGGCAACGTCCACGCTCCTGTCGGACACCGCCGAGATTCGCGGCTTCAAGCACGGTCGCGGCTGGTCGCCGTACAAACTTTACTACTCGCTGACCTTCAGTCGCACATGGTCGGCGGCGAAGACCTTGCCGGCGGACGCCTTCGACGGCGCGGGTGAGCGGTACGTCCTTGAGTTCGGCGGTGAGGAGCCGGTCGAGGTGCGCATCGCGCTCTCCGTGGTGTCCGAAGACGGCGCCGTCCGAAACCGCGATGCCGAGACGAAGGGCGAGACATTCGAGACCGTGCGGGCGGCGAACCGCCGGGAGTGGAACGGACTGCTGGGACGCCTGACGCTCGAAAAGGGGACGGATGAGCAGAAGCGCAGCTGGTACACCGCGCTCTACCACCTCCTCATCCAGCCCAACGAGCAGACGGACGCCGATGGACGCTACCGCACGGCTGACGACCGCATCGCCACGGCAAAGCGGGGGCATTACTCCACCTTCTCGCTGTGGGACACCTTCCGGGCGGCGCATCCGCTCTACACGCTGCTGTGTCCGGAGCGCATCTACGGATTCGTGGACTCCATGCTTGCTGTCGGACGCGATCACGGGCATCTGCCCATGTGGACGATGTGGGAAAATGACGACCACGGCATGATCGGCATCCACTCCATTCCGGTCATCGTGGACGCCTGGGCGAAGGGCTTCCGCGACTTTGATGCAACAGAGGCGTTGCGCCTGATGGTGAAGTCCATGATCGGCAACGACGGCGAAAATCCGGTGAACTGCTGGAACGCCTACTGGGAGAACGGCTATTTTCCGTACAAGCCCGGCGTCTTCGACAAGCACCTGTCGCCCGGCGGCAGCGTATCGCGGACGCTTGAGTTCGCCTACGACTGGTGGTGCATTGGGCATTTCGCCGAGCTGCTGGGGGACGTGCGGACGCAGCGCGAGGCGCAGAAGTGGGCGGACTGCTGGCGGAACGTCTTTGACGCGAATACCGGGTTTGCGCGTCCGCGCGCTCCGAAGATACCCGACGGCGGCGCATGGCGCGAACCGTTCGATCCGCGTCTGCCGCGTGTGCCGGGCGCGTTCTGGGGCGATTACACCGAGGCGAACAGCTGGATCTACACCTGGCACGTGTTCCAGGCGCCGGACGCGCTTGCGGCGGCGATGGGCGGGCGCGAGAAGACGGTCGCGAAGCTGGACGAGTTCTTCACTACGCCGCCTGTGCGCGGCAGCTACAACCGTGACGAGGGCGGCGCATCCGAAGACGGACGCATCAAGGACGGGCAGGTTGGGCAGTACTGGCACGGAAACGAGCCGTCACACCACATCGCCTACTTCTATTCGCTCCTCGGCGCACGTGAGAAGACGGCGCGGCTTGTTCGGGCAATCTGCCGTGATGCCTACCAGGCGCGGCCCGATGGGCTGTGCGGCAACGACGACTGCGGACAGATGAGCGCCTGGTACCTGTTTTCGATGATGGGCTTCTATCCGTTCAACCCCTGCGACGACGGTTATGTCGTCGGCGCACCGCAGGCGGAGGAGATGCGTCTCTCGCTGCCGGGCGGCAAGTCGCTCAAGATCGTGGCGAAGGGCCTTTCCGAAAAGGCGTTCTGCGTGACGCGCCTGACGCTCGACGGCGAGGAGATCAAGGGGCATAGGATTCCGCACGGCCTTCTGATGCGCGGCGGCGAACTCGTCTTCGAGATGGGCGAAGCGAAATGAATGCAGCCTGATGCGCTGGTTCATTGTGAATGTCGATTGGCGGCTGACAGCCTGAAAATATTTGGACTGCCCTAATTTTGAGAAAAATGTAGCAAGGGGGGGTAGAAAAAAAAAATGGTTTTGGTACTATTCTCTCTGTTGCGCGTTTAGTCCTCACGCGAGGCTTACGCCAAAGTGCTCTGGCGCTTCGCCAAGAAAGGAAACGGAGATGAAGAAGGGTTCTGACATTCTGGTCAAGGGAGCGGTGTCGCTCTCGTGTTTTGCCGTTGCTGGCTTGCTGTGTGCGGGCGATGTCCCGATTGTCACGGATGTTGCGATGGAGCAGAATTCGCGGAAAGTGACAGTCACATACAGCCTGACGGGTGCGCCTGGCATCGTCACCCTGGATTTCGAGACAAACTTCGTCGATGCCGCCGGCGTGACCGGATGGGCGTCGATCGGCGGAAAGAACATCGGATATGTTACCGGCGATGCCTACCGCATTGTACAGCCAGGCGAAGGAAGAAAGGCATACTGGGCGGCGGAGAAGTCGTGGCCGGGACGGCGCATCGTCGCGCCGGACAGGATTCGCGCCGTCGTCCGCGCCGTCGCGACCAACACACCGCCGGACTACATGGTCTGCAACCTGATAGACGGGACGCGTTTCTACTACGATACCGTCGAGCAGCTGCCGGGCGGGATAGACTCGGACGACTACCGCAAGCATCTGTTCTTGATGAGGAAGATTCCCGCCAAGGGACGGACGTTCCGGATGGGCATCGCCGCCTCGCAACCGGGGTATGATTCGTATTTTGACACCCCTCATCTTGTCGGCTTCACGCATGACTACTACATGGGGGTGTTCGAGGTCACGCAGTGGCAGTGGCAGCGAGTCATGAATGTGAATCCGAGCGCAATAAAAGGCGATCTGCTCCCGGCGGAAACGTTCAACCCCGTAGAAAATCTTTTTGGCAACTACAACCCTGAGCCGATAAGTGAAACTGAAGACAACTATGAGGTGGGCAGCAGCGGGTTTATCGCGAAGATGCGTACGCTAACCGGTCTTGGAACGTATCTCCATGCGCCAACCGCCGCGCAGTGGGAGTTTGCCTGCCGGGCAGGGACTGTTACGCAGTTCAACGACGGGACGGATTACACGAGCGATGCGTCCGTGATGAATTCGACGCTGACGAACATCGCCCGCTATGCCGCAAACTCTATCGTTGTTGGCGCGGACGGCACGGCGACATCGAACGGTGCGGTGCGCGTTGGAACCCTTTTGCCCAATGCGTTCGGACTCTACGACATGCATGGCAACGTGGCCGAATGGTGCCGGGATCATCGCGCCTGGGAATCGATGAAAAGCTACAGCGATCCAACCCGCGTCTACATCGACCCTGCCGGGCCGACAAACAGCGCGCCGGATTTCATCTCGACGCATTACGAGAAGCGCGGCGGCGGCTGGTCTGACACCGCAGAGGCCTGCCAAAGCGGTTGGCGTCATGGATCGAACAACTGCTGGGTGATGAATCGGACAGCCATCGGTGCGCGTCTTTGCTACACGATTGTCGAATGACGGGAGACTGACGCCATGAAACGCAGATTGTCCTTATGCCTGCTCATGCCGGCGATAGCCGCTTCGGCGGTTGGTCCGACGGTGAGTGACGTGTCCATAAAACAGGAAGCCGCCGCGAAGCGTATTGAGGTCGGCTACACGCTTTCTGGCGCGCCCGCCGTCGTGACGGTCGCGTTCAGCACAAACACCGCCTCCGATGCGTCGGGCGAATGGATTCCGTTGTGCGCATCCACCATGTCCAAGGTTGTGGGCGATGCGTTTCGCGTGGTGGAAACGGGGAACCGCAAGATATACTGGCTGCCCGACGGAGATTTTGCGTACATTGACGCGGGAGCCGTCAAGGCGGAAATAAAGGCCTGGCCAACGAACAATCCACCGGACTACCTTGTGTGTGACATTGTCTCGGGTGCCAATTGGTATTATGAGAACGTCGAGCAGCTGCCGGGCGGCATTGGCTCGGATGACTACCGCAAGCACCTGTTTGTGATGCGCAAGATTCCGGCCAGGAACAAGACGTGGTGGATGTGCGCACAGCCGACATCCGCCGGATATGACTCGACACGCGAATGCCGGCACCAAGTGATGCTCACAAACGACTACTACATGGGGGTGTTCGAGGTCACGCAATGGCAGTGGAAGAACGTCATGGGCGCAGACGACTATTCCTTCACATTCCCGGTCGATGGAGACATGCGGCCGTTTGAAGGCTGCATTCCGGCCAACACCGTGTGGAGCGGCGGTCAGGCCTGGCCCACGAATTCAGCGGGCGAGACCGTCTTTGCCGTTGGCAACAACTACTTCATCGGGCAACTGCGCACGCGCACGGGTCTCGGCGAACGGCTCTTCCTGCCGACGGAAGCTCAGTGGGAATTTGCCTGCCGGGCCGGACAGGATCATGACTTCAACGATGGCGGCGATGTCCTGTCACAAGAGGAACTCACGAACCCGCACCTTGATCTGCTGGGACGCTATGCAGGAAACGGCGGCGTCATTGGCGGCGGCGCGGAGTTCCTGTCCGGGCCGAGCAACGGAACGGCCCGTGTGGGAAGCTATCTCCCGAACGCCTTTGGTCTGTATGACATGCATGGCAACGTCTCCGAATGGTGCATCGACCTTTACAACATATGGGGAAGCAGGATTCCGCTTGGCTGGGACAGCGGCGAGATTCAGGTGGATCCACTTGGCGATTCAGTTGACGATATCGGATACGGCACATGGCGGTGCGCCAGGGGCGGGAACTGGTCATCGCCCCCATCCGCCTGCCGCGCATCCGACCGAAGCGTGGCCTTCCAGTTCTGGCTAAGCGATTGCGTGAAGTACTGCGGATTCAGAATGTGCCTAACGCTGTCCGGCGGCGAGGAACAGTCATCTGTCGCATCTGCCACTGCCACAGGAATCGCCACTGCGTACGGCTCATTTCGGTCTGATGACGGAATGGGGGATTTCGACACGCGCTTCGAGAGCGTCGGCACTGGCGAAGCGACATCGTTCCGTTCGGAGAAGTTCGGTTCTGTTTTCACGATAAGGTAAGGTGACGAATGGGTGTCTCAATGATGTTCTCACGCATTGATCCGGTAAAGGCGATATGCGCAGCATTCCTTTTTGCGTTCTCGGCGGCTGTCGCAGATGAAAGGATCGTGAACGGTTCGTTTGCCGCCGGATCAAGTGGATGGTCGATCTATCGTGGCCATGTGGATGCTGCCGTTTCCCGCGACAGGCCGGGCGGCAGTCTTCGCCTTGAGTTCGCGGACGGAATGAAGGGTCAGGCGATTGCGCACCAGAAGGTTGCGTTGAACCAGGAAGAGGCGGCCCCGTTTGCGTATTCCGTCTGGACAAAGTGCGAGGGTCTGCCGCAAGAGGCAGTGCCGTCGCATGACAACTTCGGAATCGAGCTGTGCGTCAACTACCGGGACGGCAGAAGCCAGTGGATATCGACAAAGCGGGCGCCGGGCGTCGGTACACACGGATGGGAGCGACTGGCCGGACACTTTGTGCCGCCGAGAGCCGTGAAGGAGGTCATCTTCTATGCACGGCTCAGGCTTGCCGGAAAGGCGTGGTTCGATGAATTTTCGCTCGATTCGTTCCTGCCGCCCCGAAACGATCTTCCGGGATGCACCATCAGGGAGGAGACAGGGACGTTCGTCCTTGAGAATGGCTACATGCGCCTTGTCTTCGAGCCTGCAAAGGGCGGCACCTGCCGGGAATTCACAGTGAAGGCCACGGGCATAAACTACGCCGGCGATCTGCATCCAAACGCTCGCCTCTTCACTGACAGGTTGCGTGTTGGCGGCAAGTCGTACGACCGCGTCTACCATGCGGAGGTTCTGCGGAACACTCCGGAAGAAGCCGCGCTGCGCCTGTCGCTGACCGCCCCAGACGGATACCCCTTCCTTGAACTGTCGAAGACGTTCCGGATCACGTCCCGCTCGGCGGCGCTTGAATGCACATATTCATACCGGAACCTGCCGGAATCGATGTCCGCGCAGGTCTTTGAACCGTACTTCCGCAACGGTATGGCCGCGTTCAAGCGTCCGGGGCAACGCTATCTCGTCCCGACGGCGAATGGCGTTCGCCGAATCGGTCCGACGGGCGGCAACATGCCGTTAACAAACGCAGTTGCCGGATGGGTGGCGGCGGCGGACGGCGCGGGCGGTACGCTCGTCTGCGAGTTTGACTACTCAAGGCTCGCCTCCGAATACTTCTGGCTCGGTGGAGTTGACGATACGACGGCGGAATGGACGTTCCAGCCCGTAGAGGTTGCCGCCGGCGGAAGGTTCGAGACAACGCTCACCCTCTACCCGGCAACGGGGATGAAATGCCCCGACGGAGCGGAGAACGGCATCTGCGCGTCGTTTCCGGTCGGCGACGACGGAAGCGTATCTGTCGAGCTGATGGCGGCGAAACGTTATCTTGTGGAGGCGGAGATTGAGCTTGTCAAGACTGACGGATCGACGCAGAGGGTCTCGCGCACGGTGCAGCTTGTGCCCGATGCGGCTGTTCGGTTGCCGCTTGACGCAAAGGCAAAGGACTTGAAGGTTGCGCGTGCAGTCGCAAAGGAATCAGGCCGCGCCGTGTTTGAGACGGAACATCCGTTCGCGTCCGACGTCATCGTCAAGCCGCGAAAGGCGAAGGCGAAGCCGGCCGAACTTAAGCCGTTCGAGCTCAAGCTCTCCGAAGAGCTGGTCACGCCGCATACGGCGTGGATGAAGCCGTACGCCGGCGGCAGACTGAAGGTGTTTTTCCTTGTCGATCTGCGCCACGCACGTGAAGTCGTGGAACTTGCCCAGCGCCTTGAGCTTGACCACCGCGTAATCCGCATTGCCGACCACCGCGACATCATGGCGTGGGGAATGTGCGACCGCTACGGACGCTTCACGTATGAGGATGCGAACCTTTCGCTGAAGCAGGAGCTGTCGCGTCCGCTCGACGCAATCGTAATCGCCGGCAATCTATGGCGGCACGTCGATGCGGCAAACCGCGCCACAATCGCACGGCTGGCCGCGTCAGGCGTGGGAATCGTGGAAATCGGGATGAAGCAGCCGATTGTGCCTGACGCCGCACCCGACACCGCCGGGACAAGATACATAAAGTCCGCCATTGACGATGTGCTTCTGCCGTACGGCGCGAACCGTATTGCGGCGTTTTCCGGCGGGAGGATGCGGGCGGCGCGAATCGACCGCCCGGCAGACGGCGGACTGACGCCGGTCATCCCGTACGACAAACCGGAGCCGCCTTTCAGGTATCAGGACTACTCGCTCGGCATACTGGCCCGTGCCGTCGCATGGGCGGCAAACCGTGTTGTGCCAGTGCCATCGGACGCCAGAAAATGCGTTGAGACGGTCGACGTCCCGGGGGGCGGGATGAAGATTGTCCATACGTTCTTCCGTGACGGCGAGGGACGCGTCTGCGACTGGTCGGCCAAGGCTGAAGGGCAGCCGGCGACGGGTGCGGCGTCGGCACGGAAGGTGGCGCGTCTTTTCCCGGAGGACGGAACGTACAGGATGCCGTTTGCTGTTGGCGAAAGCTTCTACCGCAGTGCGCCAAGGCGGTATCTGAATCCGCTCCGCTTCAGTCAATACAAGGCGATCGGCGTAAACGAGCTGCGGTACTGGCACTCGGAGGACAGAAGCCCGTTCTTCGACGAGGCGCGTCAGATGGGATTCCGCATGAACTTTCCTCTCACCGGTACGCATCTCTGGAAGTTCACCGAAGAGTTCTCCGAGCCGTACGCGAAGACGAAAGACAAGCGCTATCTCTGCCGAAAGCCCTGCTTCAACGATCCGGACTACATTGCCGCCGACCGCGCACGGATTGAGAAGGGCATCGAGGGACGGAAGCGCTACGCCCCGACGAGCTTCGACTGCGGCGACGAAAACTCCCTCACGCTCTGGGGAACTTCATTTGATTTCTGCTTCTCGAAGCTAACGCTGGCGGCGGAACGCAAGTGGCTCCGCGAGACGTACGGCTCACTTGAGAAACTGAACGCCTCGTGGAAGACGGCGTTCGCCTCCTGGGATGAAGTGACGCCGCTCACCACTGATGAAGCGCTTGCCGCGCATTCCAAGGATCGTCAATGGGCGGCATGGGCGGATCACCGGCGGTTCATGGAGCTTACGTACTGCGGCTATTTCCGTTCGGTGAAGGCGGCTATCGACGCCAAATGTCCCGGTGTGCCGCTTGATATGTCCGGAACGCAGCCGCCAAACGGGTACACTGGAATGGACATGTGGCTGCTCTCCGACGCTATCGGAGTGTGCGCGGCATACGATCAGGAAAACCTCGCAGAGATTGTCCGCTCATTCAGACGGCCTCTCATCAAGCCGTGGTACGGCTACGGCGCCTCCGGGCCGGACGTCGAACGCAGGGTGTGGTTTGATGCATTGCGTTTCAGGAACTTTGGAGTATCCTACTTCGACGGGATGAACGTTCTGAATCCTGACTTCACCGTTCCGGATCAGGTGAAAGAGCTGTCCTCGGCTCTTAGATTCTTCATCGACGGCGGTGCGGCGCTGCTCAAAACGCTCGATGAGCGTCCGCAGGCGCTGATTCACTATTCCCAGGCATCCATCCACGCCGCGCAGATTGAAAAACGGTACGACTCCTTCCTTGCGTCACGTGCGGTGTGGTGCAAACTGCTTGACGACATGAACATTTCCTACCGCTTTGTCGCATACGGCGAGATCGAGTCCGGGGAACTCCGGAAAACGACGGCGCGTGTCCTCATCCTGCCGGAGTCCTCCGCCCTCTCGGAGAAGGAAGCCGCCGAAATGCGGGCGTTCGCCGCAAACGGCGGATGCGTGGTTGGGGACAGGTTTTCAGCGACGCATGACATCCACTGCAACCTTCTTGCATCAGGCGCACTTGACGATCTGTTCGTGGCGAGAAAGGGCGCGGTGCGCATCGACCGTGTGCTGCCGCAGTACAATACGCTACGCATGACGGAACGCACCGTCGCCGAAGCGGTGGCCTATCGGGATTCGATCGCCGCAAAGTTCTCGCGCTTCCTGCCTGATGTCGGAGTGCGGTATCGGTCGAAGGGCATCACGGGCGTAAGGACTTTCACGCTGTTCCCGGTCGATGGAGGGGGGAAGACTTACCTTGGCTTTGTGCGCGAAGGAGAATCCAACGGCTCGGACGGCATCACGGAGGTTGCATGGCCTGGGCGGCGAAACGTGCGGGATCTTCGCACAGGACGGGATCTTGGCCTGCGCAGCGGGATGACGGTCACGCTCGAACCGTATCAGGCGGCATTCTACGAACTTTCGAGGTAGTGCGGCATTCCGTGGCGGCGTATTGTGCGTTGATGCAATTTCGCCGCCGGACACGCCGCCGGGCGGCTCACTGGTTCCTGACAATCGCGTGTGACAGCACGGCGAGCGACTGTGCGAGATCCACGTTCTGCACGAGAACTCCGTCAGGCACCGACAGCTGCACGGCGGTGAAGTTCAGGATGCCCTTGATTCCGGCATCGACAAGCGCATCGGCGCAATCCTGTGCGGCAAGGCTCGGCACCGCGAGAATCGCGAGTTTCAGCTTCAGACGCTTCACGAGGTTCTTGAGGTCTTCCATCGGATGAACCTTGACGCCGTGTATGGAAACGCCCTGAAGCTGCTTGTCGGAGTCGAACGCGGCCGCGACGGAAAGGTTCTGCTCCTCAAATCCGGAGTAGCCGAGAAGTGCGCTGCCGAGCGAGCCAACGCCGATCAGCGCGGCATCCGTCGCATTGTCCCAGCCCAGCGTACGGTTTATGGCCTCGCAAAGCTCTTTTGCGGGATATCCTCTGCGGGGTCTTCCCGGCACTCCGGCCATTGCGAGATCCTTGCGCGTAAGCACCGTATCGAGACCGAGGCGTTCGGCAAGCACATAGCTTGAAATGTACAGCTCACCTTCTGCCATCAGCTTGTTGATGGTGCGAAGGTACAGCGGGTAGCGTCGTATTGTCGGCAACGGCAGCGAGTTTTCACGTGCAACATCCATGCGCCATATTATACCACAGATGCATTGCCGTTTGGATATATGCTACAATACGCGATGTTATGACGAATTTCAAGTTGACTGATGACGAAGCTGAGAAGTCCCAATCAGATGCGCCGAAACGGTTTTGGTGCGTCTTGTCTGCGTTGCGGCCGACGGGGCGGCGGTTTCAGCGCATCGCCTGGTTCTCGTCCTTCACCGCCGCATTTGCTGTGTTGGCGGCGTTCGTCTTCTGGGGGACATGGTCGTGTGATGTTGCCCCGGTCATGCCGGACTGCGTCACTGTTCATCCGACTGCATGGATGGATGTCTTTCGAGATGTCTTGCGGAAATTCATGTCTACCGGCAAGTTCGTTCCGAGCGACATTCTTTGGGATGGTCTTCTCATCTCGCCGTATTTCTGCCAGGAACTGAAGTATGCCGTTGCGCTCTATTGCGCGGGGCTGGGCCTTGCGTACTTCCTGCGTGGACGCGGCCTGTCGCGTATAGCATCCTATGGCGCGGGCCTGTTGCTGGCGTTCTGCGGCTACTGGGCGTCGCTCTTCTCCGCCGGTCATGGCGGCTGGTTCATCTGGATGACGTATGGCGTCTTTGCATTTGGCCTTGCCGACAGGGCGGTGCGCAAGGGGAAGTTGAAGAACTGGCTGCTTCTCGGCGCGTGTGCCGCGTGGGGCAGTTTCTATCAGCCGGATCTTTGGCTGCTCTTCACGGTTTTGACGGGACTGTATTTCGCATGGTGCTGTGTGCGAGAGCGGAGGCTTCCGTGGAAGGGTGCGCTTATTGCATCGGTTGTGTTCTTTGCCGTCGGTGCGCCGAGTTTCCGTTCAGCGCTTGTGAGCGACCTCAAGGGACGCGATGCGCAGATTGCCGCTGGCGAGACGGTCTCCTCCTCGTCGGCCGGTGACGATGCGGAAAAGCGCTGGATATTCGTCACGAACTGGTCGCTGCCGCCGGCTGAGATCGCGGAGTTCTTCATTCCTCGCCTGAACGGCGACACGAGCTGTCCGCTTACGCTTTCGATCGGTGCACAGTCTGGATCCGGGGTGCGGCCTTACACTGGCGCTCTCGGACGTCCGAAGGATGCGGCGCAGGGCAACTATCGTCAGCACTCGCTCTACGTTGGTTTCGTGACGTGTCTCCTTGCGCTTGCGGGCGTTGTCTTCGGCTGGCGCAAGCCGGATGCCCGATTCTTTGCGCTTGCGGCGGTAGTCTTCTGCCTCTTTTCTTTAGGGCGGTATTGCGAGCCGGTGTATCGTCTTGTCTATGCGCTGCCGTTCGGCGACTATCTGCGTGCGCCTGTCAAGTGGCATCATCTGACGGAGTTCTGCCTGTGCGTTCTGGCGGCGTATGGCATCGAGGGTTTGCTTGGCCTATCTATCATGAAAGGAAGGTGCGGGCTTGTGCTTGCAGGGGCGATTGTGCTGATAGGAGCGTTCGACCTTGCGCGAGTCGATCGGCTCTACTGCGCACCCGTAGATCTGCGGCGCGTCCGCGAGACGGACAGCGAGATGCAGATGAACGTACTCCGTCGCGAGGATTTCTCCAATCCGCAGGTTGCTGAAATGGTGCGGCGAGGTTCGGTCGTCTCGCTTGCGCACTATCTCGGAAATCCAAACCTGTATCTTGTGGAGATTCTGACGCCGCGCAAGCCGTCGAAGGAACCGTTGCCGCCGTTCGGCACGGCGGCGGCTTTTGGAGTTCTGTCGATGGCTGGAACGCTTGCCGTGGCGGGCGGATGTGCGCTCGCTTGCCGCCGGGTGGGGGGTGACGCATGAAGAAAACCCTTTCCGTCGTGATTCCCTGCTACAACGAGGCGGCCACGTTGCGGGAGATTGTCGCGGCCGTGCAGGCGCTTGCGTCCGACAGTCTCGTGATAGAGATCCTGATTGTCGATGACTGTTCGACGGACGGAAGCTTGGCCGTTGCAGAGACGCTGGCGGCTGCGTTCCCGTCCGTGCGTGTTCTGCGCCACTCCTCCAACCAAGGCAAGGGAGCGGCGCTCAAGACCGGCTTTCTGTCGGCGACCGGCGATTTCGTGTGCGTTCAGGATGCGGATCTTGAGTACGATCCGCAGGACTTCCTGAAGATGCTGAGGCCGCTTCTCGCTGGCGAGGCGGACGTCGTCTTCGGTTCGCGCTATCTGCAGCGGCACGAGCGTCGTGTCCTTCGCTGGTGGCATTCGACGATGAACAAGTTTCTGACGCTCTGCTCCAATGTCGCCTCCGACTTGGCGCTGACGGACATGGAGACGTGCTACAAGATGTTCACGAGCGAAGTGGTGCGCGAGATTGCGCCGCATCTGCAGGAGAGGCGTTTTGGCTTCGAGCCGGAGTGCGTGGCTGCCGTGGCGCGTGGTATGCGGCAGAAGGGATGGCGCGTGTGCGAATGTGCGGTGCGGTATCGTCCGAGGACGTTCCTCGACGGAAAGAAGATTGGCTGGCGCGATGGCGTTCGTGCGCTGTGGTGCATTTTCCGCTACAATCTGCTGGTGCGCAGATGAAAAAAGTCTGCATAGTCTGTGCGGCCATCCTCGTGGCGGGGCTTGTCGGCGTTCTTGCGCTGACGTGCTTTTCCCCGCCGGCAGGACACTACGATTTCAGCCTCCGCATGAACGAGCTGGCGTGTGTGCGTCAACGGATCAACCCCTATGACGTCTGGAGCGAAAAGGTTTCCCTTCCGCCGTATTATCCGAACACGCACGAAGGTGCGCCGCCGAGCGGCTGTTCGCGGCAGGTGAACGCCTATGCGCCGTGGGAATACGTCGTCATGCTGCCGTTCTCGTTTGTGCCTGAGGGTGTGGCGTGGACGGTCTATTGCGTGTTGATGGGGCTTTCGCTCCTGCTGTTGCTTGCACTTCCGTGGAAGGGGAAGGCGGAGAAATGTGAATTCTTGCCGTCCGCCGTCGCATTGCTCGCTGTCGCCTATCCGATCTGGTCGAATGTGTCCGTCGGAAATTTCGCATTGCCCGTTCTGGCGGCTTCCGCGCTGCTGGCGTGGTCGCTCAATCGCGAGAAGGATACGTTGGCCGGATTCTGCTGGGCGGTTGCCATGCTCAAGCCGCAGATAGCCTTGATCTTCGCCATCCCGCTGCTCATGCGCCGCCGGTGGCGCACGGTCTTTGTCGCGGGTGCGGCGTGTCTGCTGCTGTCGGTCGTGGCCGCAGTCACGTGCCGAGCCTCGGTCGTGGACATGCTTCTCCAGGGTCCGTCCGCGAACACCGGCTTTTTCTTCGGCTGCGGAACGTGGCCGTATTTTCTCTGCTCGCCGGAGACGGTTGACGGCGACATCCGGGCCGGGCTTCTCGTCGGCGCGGCGGTCTGCGCGGCGCTGACGGCGCTCGTTCGGCGCGAGAAGGACTGGTTCGTCTTCCTGATGCCGGCGGCGATTGCGTCATGCTGCTGGACGTACACGCAGGCCTACAGCCATGCGATGGGCTGGTTTGTGGCGTTCGCGCTGGTGCGCACGCTCCTGCGCCATCCGCAGTCTCGGTTTTTGTGGGCGCTCGCCGCGCTGGCCGTCTGTTCTCTTTCGCGTGGATTCCTTGCGTGGCATGGTGCTGTCGCGTTTATGGGAGGGGCGTTCCCGCTGTCGGACTACGCGTTCCGTTGCTTGGACTCGCTCAATTCGACGCTGTCGCTTTGTCTTGCCGCCGCGCTGTGCGTCCATCTGCGGCGGACGAGGTCGGTTGAAATCATTGCGTGAACTGTCATCGTGCGTGATTCCCGGATGTTGCCGATTCCCATGCAGAATGCGTTGAGGATTAGAGGCTTGCAGGTGTTTTTTCGATGCGTCCAACAGGGTAGAGTTGTGGTATAATCATGCGCTCAAGGAGATGACCTTGTAGCCATGGCGAAGATAAAGCTCACAAAGACGGAGCTGAAGGCTCAGACGGACGCCCTCAAGCGGTTCCAGCGGTTTCTGCCGATGCTGCAGCTCAAGAAGCAGCAGCTTCAGGCGGAAATAGCCGGAATAGTGCAGAAGGCGGATCGTGTCTCCGAGCGTGAGACGGAAGAGCGCAAGGCTCTCGATTCGTGGATAGGTCTTCTCGCCGATGGGGGTGAGGATCTGCTTTCCGGTCTTGTGAAGGTGAAATCCGTGAATACGGGCACCACCAACATTGCCGGGGTTTCGATTCCCGTGTTCGAGTCCATTGACACCGATGTCGGCGAGATCGACACCTGGGCGACGCCTGCATGGACTGAGGATGCCGTAAAGGCTCAGACCTCAATCCTTTCGCTTCGGTGCGAGAGGCTTGTGCTTGAGAAGCAGCGCACTCTTGTGACGGCCGAGCTTGCGACGACTTCGCAGCGGGTGAACCTTTTCGAGAAGGTGAAGATTCCGGACTGCAAGGAGAACATTCGGGTAATCAAGATTGCCATTGGCGATGAGCAGACAGCCGCCGTCACACGCGGCAAGATCGCCAAGAGCCGCACTCCTGAATCCGGCGCAGACGGGGAGGTGTCCGCATGATAGTTCCGATGAAGCGCCTTATGCTGCTTTGCGTTGCGGATGATGCCGGACGCACTCTTGGCAGGCTGCGCGATCTTGGCGTTGTGCACCTTGAGCTGTCTCAGCGCACCGGATCAGAGGGAACTGTCGCCAAGGGAGAGCTGGAGGATGCCGAGCGGGCGGTGCGGATCGTCATGAAAGCCGCCAAGGAACGTCATCCGCAGAGCGAAGTGAAAAAGGATGCCCTATGCACTGTCGACGAAATTCTGTCGCTGAACGGTCAGCGCGAAGAGGCGAAAGGCAAGGTTGAGACGCTCCGTGCCGAAATAAGGCGGTATGAACCATTCGGCGATTTTGACGTTGAACTTGCCAGACGGCTTGAATCGTCCGGCATAAGGCTTCAGCTGTGGGATGACGGGACGTTTGATTTCATCTACGGTGAAGACCAGCCCATTGGACGGGCCGGTGTGCGTCCGGTTTCGCTTCCTTCCGAACGGCTTGCTGTCCTTCGTGCGCGGCTGACGGACGCTGAAGGGGAGGAGAAGAGGCTTGCGGAGAGACTCGCGTCGGCCGATGTTGACGGCATTGCCAGGAGTTTCCCGGAACTGCGCGATGCCGTCGCCTTTGCGGTGGCAAAGGACGAGATGGAGGCGAACCGCTTTTCCGACGACTCCGTCGTCGGTGCGCCGCAGATATCGCTCGTACGCGGATGGGTGCCGGTCGATGGCGTGGAGACGCTGCGCAGCGCTGCGAAGGAATGCGGCTGGGGCATTGCGTTGCGCGATCCAGATGCGGAGGAGAACCCGCCGACGCTGATTCGCCCGCCAAAGCTGTTCCGTCCGGTCACCGCTCTGTTTGACGGTCTCGGGATCGCTCCCGGCTATACGGAGACGGATGTGTCCGTACCGTTCATGTGCTATTTCTCGCTCTTTTTCGCGATGCTTGTCGGCGATGGCGGATATGGTGCAATCATCCTTGCGGCAGCTCTATACGGATGGTTCAAGACCAGGCCGAAGAGCGGCGGTGCGAGACCCGTGGCGGTGTCGAGCTGGCTCACGCTCCTGACGGTGTTCGCCTCCGCCACGATTGCATGGGGATTCCTGTCGAACACTTGGTTCGGGGAGGGGTTGCCGTTTGCGCAGGACTGGCCTACGGTCAAATGGCTTGCCGATCCGTCCTACAACAACATGATGCTTCTGTGCTTCACAATCGGCGTCTCGCATCTGATGTTGGCACGGATCTGGACGGGGCTTTGCACCTTGAACGACAGGACATGCCTGAGCCAGTTTGGATGGGCGGGGGTGCTGCTGTTCATGTACCTCGTCACGAACTCAATCGTCGGAATCTTTGACGGCATCCCAGTGTGGGGCTACTGGATGTTCGGAGTGTCGCTTGTCTGCATATTCGGCTTTACGCTGAAGGGCAACGAACTGAAGACCCGCGGCATAGAGCTTGGCATGCTGCCGCTGAACATAATGAGCGCCCTCGGTGACATCATCTCCTACGTGCGTCTGTTCGCCGTGGGGCTGGCGTCTGTGAAGGTGGCGCAGAACTTCAACATGATGGCCACCGGAATGGATCTGCCGCTATGGCTTAAGATCGTCCCGATGGTGCTTATTCTTCTTGTTGGGCACGGTTTGAATCTCGCGATGGCGGGGCTATCCATCCTCGTGCACGCGGTGCGTCTGAACACGCTGGAGTTCTCCAGCCACAAGGGCATTTCGTGGTCGGGGTATGCGTTTGCCCCGTTCCGCAGACATTGAATGGATTTCGCAACTAAAAAGGAGTGATAAAATGGAGGTAATGGTTGTTTCTGGCGCGATTGCGTGCCTTGGGTTGAGTGCAGCCGGATCGGCGTTCGGGACAGGTCTTGCGGCGGCAGCCGCCGTGGGTGCATGGAAAAAGTGCTATGCGGCCAACAAGCCCGCCCCGTTCATCCTGCTTGGTCTTGTCGGCGCTCCCATCACGCAGACGCTTTACGGCATGATTCTCATGTTCGTCATGTTCGGCAAGACGGCCATCGCGGGGGCGGGAGTTCCGCTTCTTGTGCTGGGCATCTTTGCCGGTTTTGCGGTAGGGCTTTCCGCATTCCTGCAGGGACGCGTTGCGGCTGCGGCCTGCGATTCGCAGGCGGAGACCGGACAGGGGCTTACGCTGTATTTCGCAGCGCTCGGCATCATCGAGACCGTAGCCATCTTCACGATGGTGTTCACGATCATTGCGCTCAGCAAGATAGCGTAAGTGTCTAAGCGGACATCAAGGACGAATGAACTGGCAACGGCCCCGCTGGGGTCGTTGCTTTTCAGATATTCCTGGCCGGCGCTTGTGGCGATGAGCCTCAACGCGCTCTATGCCGTGGTCGACCGGTTCTACATCGGTCGCGGATGCGGGGAGGCGGCGATGGCCGGCCTTACGCTCACGTTTCCCGTGATGATGCTGTTTGGGGCGTTTGGCGTGTTCGTCGGTGCAGGACATTCTGCGGTTCTCTCGCTGCGTCTCGGTGAGGGGAATCGCGTTGCCTGCGAAAAGCTTCTTGGACAGCTTGTGGCGTTCAAGCTGCTGTTCTTTCTTGTTCTCTCGCCTCTCGTGTTCTTCAATGCCGACACGGTGCTGAACTGGTGCGGCGGCGGAAAGGTGTCCTCAGCCGCATTCGCCGCCGCGAAGGGATACCTGCGGCTTGTCGTGTTTCCGATGTTATTCAGCCACCTTGCGTTCGGTCTTTCCGCGATGATGCGGGCGGAGGGGAATGCGGTGAACTCGATGGTCTGCATGGTGGTCGGTTTCTGCGCAAACCTGCTGCTCGATCCGCTGTTCATCTTCGGCGTGGATCTGCCGGCTCTCGGCGTAAGGATTGAACCGCACGGAATTGAGGGTGCGGCGTGGGCCACGAACATTGCGATGTTCCTCAGTTTTCTCTGCGCCGTCAGCTACTACCTGCGCGGACGCAGCACGGTGAAGTTCCGGCTGAAGCGCATTGGCTTCCACAAGGGACTGTTCATCAAGCCCATGGGAATCGGCATGGCGCCGTTTCTGCAGCAGCTGATGGGCGCACTGATAAACCTTTCCCTTGCGGCGGCGTTTGCGCACTGGGCGCAGGATGAGGCTTCGGCGACGATGCAGGTGGCGTCCCTCGGCGTATTCCAGAGCGTCATGATCATCACTCTGATGCCGATGTTCGGCACACAGCAGGGCATACAGCCGATTCTTGGATACAACTGGGGAGCGAGGAACTTCATGCGGGTGAGGCAGGCGCTCCTGCTCGGATTTTGGATTACGACCGCCATCTGTGCGGTCGCCTGCGCCGCCCAGGTGATTCCTCCGTTTCCACGGCTTCTTGCGCGGATATTCATTGAAGGCGGCAACGCTGCGCTGCTTGAGACCGCCGCGCACGATCTCGCGATAGCCAACTGCATGGTATGGACGATCTCGATAAACGTGGTTGCAACTACGTATTTTCAGTCCATAGGCCATCCGCGCACGGCGATATTCCTGTCGATGCTGCGCCAAGGCGGATGTCTGCTTCCGTGCATATGGCTGCTGCCGCTGATGGCGTCCAAGACCGGACTCTTCGCGCCGACGCTCGGCGTATGGCTCGCCTTGCCGGCCTCGGACATTCTTTGTCAGCTCGCGACGATACCGCCGGTGCTTTCGCACCTCCGCTTTCTCGGCAAGTGCGGCCAGCGCGTGAGATGACGGGATTCCACTCCGTCCGGCGGCGCATCACCTTTCGGAAGATTTGAGAGGACGGCAGTGTGACGGAGGATGACCGCACTTGAGCTTGTACAGGCGCGTGAGATGCGTTGCGGACGAAAAACCGCACTGTTCTGCGATGCTGACGATCGATGCGTCCGTCTCACGAAGCAGCTTGGACACCCGTTCGAGCCTGGCGTTGATGATGCTGGCGTAGACGCTGGTCTTTTCGTGTTGCCGGAAACGCAGGTTGAGCAGCGACTGCGATACGCCGAGATGCCGTGCGACATCCGCCACGGTTATAGGCGACTGCGCATTTGCTGAGATGTAGTTCAGCGCACGCTCAACAAGCGATGCGCCGAGGTTCAGTTGGCAGGTCGAGTCGCGCACCACTATGCGCCGAGGCGGAATCCACAGGACTTGCGGGCGGAGGGCTGGCGTTTGAAGACGCATCAGCCGCTCTAAGGCGCATGCACCCTCGTAGCCCTCGCGACGGTAGTCGGGCGCGACGCTGGACAGGCTTGGAACGGATGTCGCGCAGAAGATGGGGTTGTTGTCAACTCCGAGGACGGAGATGTCACCTGGAATGCGCAATCCGGCTGCCCTGCAGGCTTCAAATGCGCTGGTGCTGTGGTAGTCGCCAGCGAGAAGGAGTGCGGACGGCTTCGGCAGCGCCAGCAGATAGCGTTGAAGTGCCTCATTGTATGTGGAGGAGCAAAAGGTCGCTCCGGTAGAGAAGACGCGAACGGTGCGTCCGTGCATCTGGAGTTCGCATCTGTAGCCGCGCAGACGGAGGCGTGACCAGCGTGAGGCGGGTATGTCTGGCAGAAAGGCGAATGAGCGAAAGCGTCCCAACGAAAGGAAATATTGCGCGGCCATCCGTCCTATCAGGCGGTTGTCAGCTCCGAGAAAAACTACGGACTGCCGCCGTCTGCAAAGCCGGTCGTCCGTGTTGCCGAGAGCGACAAGCGGCATCTGCACGTCGCGCAAGCAGACGCCAAGCTCATTGGAGAGCGGATGGTTGACAAGGATGCCGTCAATGCCATCGGCCCGGGCGGATTCGACAAGTGTGCGCGTGAGCGTCAAAGGTGGCGTAATCAGCCGGACGTTCCATGGATGCTGCCTTTCCCGGATGTAGTCAAGGACGCCGGAGAGAACGTCTATGCTGGCCGGATTGACGGTTTGGAAGGAGAGTATGACGCTTTTACCCATGCGTTGCATTGTAGCATAAAGATTTTGAGCTTGGATAGGCTTGTCGGAATTGTCAATGAAATTTTATCGGAATCGTCATTTATTTCCGTACAACCATGTGCTATATTTTTCGACATGGGAACACTTTTGAAAAATTCGTTGCGGATTGTCGGAAAGTTTTACGTCGCCCTGCTTTCGTTTGTTTGGTCTATTTTGTGCATCGCCGGAGAGGTCAAGCCACCATTGCCGTTCCGTTCAGGCGAACGCATCGTGTTTCTCGGCGATTCAATCACCAAGAACGGCAAGTACCTCTACTTCCTCCAGCTGTTCGAGGAACTGCGCCATCCAGGGCGCGGCGTCACCTTTCTCAACGCCGGCATCAGCGGGGACCGTGTGGACAGCGGTCGTGAACGTCTTGACTGGGACGTGCTGCCGTTGAAGCCGGACCGTGTAATCGTAATGTTCGGCATGAACGATGTGAAGCTGGCGCTGTGGGAAAGCGCAACGCCGGACGCGGCAGCGCAGGATGCGCGAGACAAGGCCGTTTCCGGCTTCAGGCGCGAGTTGGAGCGGCTGATAGACGGATTGGCGACCGCAGGTGTGCGCTGCGATCTGGCGACGCCGCCGCCCTACGACCAGTACGATGTCGCATCGAAGGCGGTGTGCCGCACGAACGGAAACGAGCCGGGGCTGGCGCGTCTCGCCGAAGTTGTGCGCCAAGTCGCGGCTGAACGCGGTCTCGGTCTCGTGGATGTCCACCGTCCGCTTACTGCCGTTCTGAAGTCTCATCCCGAACTTGGGCTGCTGCGCGGCGATCGGATACACCCGTGGTGGGAAGGACACCTACTGCTGGCCGTCCAGTATCTTGAGGTCATGGGCGAAGATGGCGAGGTTGGGCGTATCGAGCTGACGGCGTCAGCGGCGAAGAGAGGTTTTCGCTATGCCCCGAAGCGTCTGCCGTTCCCCCGTCTGGATGTCTTCTGGCGCAACATGGAGCGTACGGTCGAGACGGCGTATCCGTTTGAGGAGAGGTTCAACCGTGAGATCCTTGTGGTGAAGGGGCTGCAGGCCGGACGTTACGCCGTCCTGGCGGACGGGCGCGAGTTCGCGTCGTTTGACGCAGCAGAGCTGGCGCACGGCGTAAACATCGCGATGTGCGACACTCCTTCCTGTCGGCAGGCGCAGACGGCGGCAAAGACGATGATCGAGCTGATGACTCTTGAGACGACCTTTCGCGACGTGCCGTATATGGCGCGTACGGAGCGGAGCGTAAAGGATCTTGATCAGTGGCTGAAATCTCTTGAGAAGAATCCTCACCATGCGTACTATGCCTCCTGCGTGAAGTCGTATCGCGAACAGAAGGAGCGCGCACCGGAGACACAGGCGCAGGCGAGGGCGTTGCGGGCGCGGCTATCCAGGGAGGCGCAGGCGAAACCATGGGTGATTTCCGTTCGTCGCCTGACTGGCGTCGAACAGGGCAAACACGAAGTGAGAGGGAAATGATGATGAACAAATTACGGATGGTCTGCTTCGCGGCGCTTGCGTTTGTGTGCACGTCTTTGCGGGCGGTTGAGTATGTAGTGCCGGATTACGAGCGTTGGCCAGCGTACACGGACATTCACACGCAGGTGTCGAATGCACTGGCTTGTTGCCAGAACGGCGATGTCGTGACGATTTCAGCGGGAATCCATGAGCTGCCGGACGATGCAGTGACGGCGTTCAATACGGAGAAGGTAGGCGCTTGGATGGCGCCCAACTTCTATTCTGGCGGTGTCACGTTGCGCGGTGACCCGGCAGCCGGACGAGACGGAGTCGTCATTCGCGGCGGTGCGACGTATGCGGTCGTCTATGCCAGAAACCGGGCCTTGAGGATTGAGGGATTGACCTTCGAGGATTGCGCAAACGGGCAATCACGTGCCGTTGTGGGGTATCAGGATTTTTCGTGCACCTGGAGTGGATTAGTTGTCTCCAACTGCGTCTTTCGCGGCACGGAGCCAAAACTCGGCGCGGGTGTATGCTATGCGACTGTCGTGGACTGCGTCTTCTCGAACTGTTTTGCGAGTTCCGGAGGTGCCGCCAGCAGTTGCCGCGTCTTCGATTCCGTCTTTCGCGCAAACGAAGCGACAGTGTACGGCGGTGCCCTGCAATCGTGCCCGGTCGTCAGCAATTGTGTGTTTGCGGCGAATGCGGTTAGCCAATACGACGGCGGCGCACTTGCCGGATGCGGCATCGTTGCCGACTGCTGGTTCGAGGGAAATTTCGCGACGCGATGGGGCGGTGCGCTGTTCGGCTGCACGGATGTCCGTGACTGTGAGTTTGGTTCGGGAAATGCAGTCGGCGGTGTTGTCACGCAGAGTGCTGGTCCAGTCTCCGCCAACAGTTCCTTCACTCGCTGCACGTTTACGGGCAATCAGGGAAACGAAGCCGGATCCTATACGGCCTGCATCTTCACGAACATGACGGTGGCTCCGATAACCTGTCGGACGAACGGATCCCTTTCGCTCACCAACTGCCTGTTCGCGTCGAGCGACGTTCCTGGAATGTTCGTCAAAGGCGGATTGCTCGCAAATAATTCGTGTACGATCGTCAACTGCACGTTTGTCGACAACCGGTCCGGCGACGTTCTTTTGGACATGAAGTACGGCGAAGCGAAGAACAACCTCTTTTTCGCAAACTGGCGGATTTCCGGTGGGGTGTCCGCACGGAATGACGTTACTGTCCGCGTTGCGACTGGTGGTGGATTCATGATGATGAACAATGCCTATGGCGTGGTGTCCGGTGGTCTCGGCGCGGCAGGCGAGGGAAATTTCCAGATTGAGAATCCGCGTTTCTCGAAGGGCGCAATCGCCGGCGCTCCATACTGGTCGCTTCAGGCGACGCCACGCAACCGGCAGGTTCGGTACGGCGGACTGGTAGAGGACTGGATGGCGTCGGCGACAGACTTGGCAGGCGCACCGCGTCTGTGCGACGGTAAGGTCGGTGTTGGATGCTATGCATGTGACCTGAACGAAGTGGGCTTTCGTCTGCTTGTGCGGTAGACTGCTGTTGCCGGTTGTGAAAATGCAGGGAGGGGAACGATGAATCCGATGGTGGCGAAGGGTTGGCTTTTGCTTGGTGCGGTGACAGTTGCCTGGTTGAGTGGCGCAGCGGCAGCCGTCTACGATGTCGGTCCGACGCGTCCGCTCAAGACTTTGGCGGAAGCGCGTGACCGGATTCGTGCCGATCGCGCTGCACATACGCTGACGGATGATGAAATGGCGACAGTGTTCGTCGATCCCGGCATCTATCCGTTGCCGAACGGCTTTGCGCTCGACCGACGGGACAGCAGGACGGCGTGGATTTCGCGTGTGCCGCACGGTGCGCGTCTCGTGGGCGGCACGGTTCTGCGGGCGGCGGATTTCAAGCCCGTCACGGAACCTGCGGTTCGCACACGTCTGAATGCGACGCAGCGTACACACGTTGTCGTCTGCGATCTCGCCAGAAAGGGCGTCGGCGAGTTGGCGCCGTTTGCCGACCAGTTCCGGGGACAGCCGGGGCCTTTCCTCTATATTGATGGTGAGGAGATGACGCTTGCCCGGTGGCCGAACGCGAACGCGGCCGACAAATCCCGGGAATGGACTTCCTTCACGAACGTGACTGACCATGGCTGGGCGGAGACAGAGAGCGCAGATCCCAACCGGCGCGTCGATCATCCGGGTGCGTTCGTCTATGACGCGAGCGACCGCATCCGACGCTGGAACCTGAAGGAGGGCGTTTGGCTGAATGGCTACTGGTGTCACGACTGGTACGACTGCGCCGTCCGGATTGCGTCGTTTGACCCGAAGACGCGGGAAGTTCGCTTGGCGGCGAAAGTCCCTTACAACATCGCCGGCGGCACTCTCGGACACGCTGAGCGCCGTTTCTATGCCTTCAACCTCCTTGAGGAGCTGGATGCGCCCGGCGAGTACTTTCTTGATCGACGGAAACGCAAGCTCTACATTTGGCCGAAGGACGGTCTGTCGAAATCCGAGATCGTCCTTGCAACGCTTGAGGATCCCGTCGTGCAGATGCGTCGGCTTAAGCATGTTGTCTTTCGCGGGTTCGACGTGAAGGGTTCGCAGAAGTCGGGCGTGGACGTGACGGACAGCGAGGCCGTTACGATAGATGGATGCCGCGTGACGTGCGTCGGCGGTTCGGGCATTGTGGCTTACGGCACAAGGCTCAAGGTTCTCTCCTGTGAAGTCGCCAATGTCGGTGAAGCGGGTGTCTGGATGGGCGGCGGCGATACGCGAAACCTCATTTCTGGCGAGAATATGGTTGAGGAATGTCATATCCACCATTTCGCGCAACATGTTCGGACATACAGGGCGGGGGTGATGATTCCAGGAAGTGCGGGAGCCGTTGTGCGTCACAACGAAATTCATGACGCGCCGCATGTGGCAATCCTCTACGGTGGTGTCGACAATGTCTTTGAGTACAATGAGATATACCGGTGCGTGTACGAGACGGCTGATTCGGGCGTGTTCTACACGGGGCGCAGTTGGATCTCGCAGGGCAACATCGTACGCTACAACTACATCCACGATTGCGGGCCGAAGAACGATCCTGGCCACACGACAGGCGTCTACTTCGACGATGTCGACTGTGGCGACGAGGTTTTCGGAAACGTCTTTCGGAACATGGGGCGCGGCGTTTTCATTGGCGGCGGCCGTGACCATCCGGTCCGCAACAACATCTTCTGGAACTGCGCAGAGGCCGTGTTCATGGACAATAGAGGTATGACTTGGAAGCAGTGGAACACGCCGGAGGGGAACTGGGATTTCGAGAACCAGGCCGAGCGGATGGACTACCGCAATCCGCCGTGGAGCTGCCGTTTCCCGAATCTGGCGAAGACGATGCAGGATTCGCCGCGTGAACCCCTCTATAATCCGATCCAGCGGAACGTCATCGTGAACTCGATTCTCAACGACATCGCCATCCTGCCGCGCATGACGAACATGGCAGATCGCCTCGCGCCTGTTGCCGATAACCTGATTGTGCACGAGCCAGTACGTGGCCGTCCTTGGCCGTGGAAGGCACGGGTCAACCCGTGGCGGATAGAGCACGGCACACCGCTTGCGGCGGGAGACGTGAAGTCGGCCGACCTCGGATTCGTCGATCCCGACAATGGCGACTTCACGCTCCGGAAGGATGCGGCCGTTCTGAAGTTGGTGCCTGGGTTTGTGGCGATTCCGTTCGAGAAGATCGGGAGAGGTCGATGATTTCACGGCGCGAATGGATAGGTGCGTGTGCAGCCGGTACACTTCTGCCGATGCGCACGTACTCGCAGAAGGCGGGCGAAACCGTCGCGCTCCCCGCGTGGGCGCAGCGGGCAATTGACGAAGTGCAGATGCGCATCGAGGAGTGGCGCGGCGGGCAGACTGTTCCGCTCGTCGTCACGATTACGGATGTCCATTCGCGTGTGCCGGATGTGACCGATCCCATCGACTGGTCAGACCCGAAGAGCCACATCATCATAGCGCAGGAGGCTGTACGTCGGTTGGGCGCGGATGCGTTGGTCGATCTCGGCGATGCCGACTTTCAGTATGTCTGGGATCATCCGCGCATGACGCCGCCGGCCGACGAGGCGGATGCGCTCATCCGTCGCCGCATTGCAGCGCAGTTTCAACTTTACCGCGATTTCGAGAGGCCTGTCTGGTTCTGCCGGGGCAACCACGATCGTGGGCGGACGCACAGGGAGTTTTCGGCGGCGGCGTTCGGCCGGTTCAATGCCTTATCCGCAGCGCACGGCCATGTCGCCGTCCTTGGTGGACAGGGGACTTACGGCTACTTCGACATCCCGGGCAAAGGCATCCGTTTGTTCTTCCTTGATTCGAGCGAGACGGGCAACTACGGCTTCACATCCGAGCAGCTTGCTTTCGTCTCCAAAGGGCTGACGACGCTGCCAGACGACAGAAAGGCTGTTGTCATGCAGCACTGCTGCATTGCCGATGCGGTGGGGCGATGGTTGCGGCCCGGCGAGCCGCTTGCCCGCGCCGGACGCTTTCGAGGCTTGGGCGGTGAGACTCTGCATGCCATTCTGTCCGCGTTCGTCCATGCGGAATCAGGTTCGGCGGAGAACGTGAGTTGGGACTTCACGGGGCGTCCACAGCGGCGGCTTGTGGCCAGCCTTTGTGGAGATTCGCATTTTGACAGCGAGGGCGCGATAGACGATGTGAACTATGTCGTGCGGCAGGGCTATGGCCCATGCCATCCGCTTCTGCTGACGCCAGGCGCGACGTTCGTGTGGAAGTCCGACCGTTCGCGTGAGCCGATGATAGACGTTCTCGGCGTTAAGGAACTTTCTGACGGAATCTGTGCTGGCCGCGTCTTCCGCATTGGAGCCGGAGGTGCCGCTCATGACCGCGAATGGTGCTTTTAGGTGTTGCGAGATGTTGAACTTCCGTTTGAAGGTATTACGCGAAAGCGGTCTTGACGCATGAGACGGAAAGCGGTATTATACGTCACAAATTTTTTAACCAAGGAGACCCACGAAAATGAATGTGTACAAAACAATGATTGCTGCCGTTGCGCTCGTTGCGGCTGTTTCGACTTCCTATGCGGCGAAATCCGATTCCCAGTCCGCTGACGAGAGCGAAAAGTCGGTTGCTGAATTGTACGAGGGGCACTACAAGGCTCCGAAGTCCTATGGATGGACTGTCATCGCCCTTGGCGTCGCAACGCCTGTGCAGCTTCCGTGGGGCATTGAGAAGTGGGATGTGTTCGGTCTTGACCTGAATCTTGGGTATTCCGATTCGATGAAGATGTACGGCTGGGAATTTGCCCTTGGCGCGAACACCGCCCGCAAGTGCTTCATCGGCGCACAGACGGCTCTCGGCTTCAACTACTCCAATGAGGATGCCTACGGCTTGGCTCTCTCTCTCTTCAACATGAACAACTACGAGTTCTACGGTCTCTCTGTGGACGCAGTCGGCTACAACCGCAACGTCTATGGTCTTGAACTCAACCTTGTCGGCGCCATGACCGACAGGACGGTCGGCGGTTTGCAGATGTCTGGTCTTGCGAATGTCGTCGGTGAGGATATGTACGGTGCTGATGTCGCGCTTGGCGCGAACTTTGCGCGTCGTGTCCATGGTGCGCAGATCGCCCTCATCTACAACCAGACGGATCTGCTTTGGGGATGCCAGATCGGTCTTGTGAACATGGCGTTTGCGTGTGACCATGGTTTCCAGATCGGTCTCATCAACGTGATCATGGATAACCAGCTTCCGTTCCTCCCAATCGTGAACGGCTACTTCTGATATCCGTTCAGATGTTTTGGATGCACGAAACCAAAGGGGATGCGTTCCGCTTTGGTTTCGTTTCGTTTAGGTGCGGATGATTGCGGTGCGCCACGCTTTCTGCCAGGTGAGAAAGTGCTTGTGCAGTTGCCGATTGCAAAGAGAAAACGTGTGGCGCTGTTGAAGTTCAGTGATGCAACAGCCGGTTGACAGTTGACTTCGCTCCATATCATGAAATGCAGATCTAATGCAGGGTTGTGCGTTGCGGTCATGGCGGCATCGGCCGCATTCTCCGTCATGGGCGGAGTTGCGCAGGTGAGGTGGCCGGCAAGGCTGTCGTTTTTACGTTCGGGGCTTGAGTTGCGTCCAAGTGTGTTTCTGCCCGGCTGGCGGCAGATCTCGGCGCACGGTGTCGATGCCGGCAGTGGCGGAGCCGCCGGGTTTGGATTCAATCTTGACGGAGTGCGGGCGACAGGCTGCGGATCGTTCGTGCCCATGTCGGGCGGCAAGGTGTCGGCGCGATGGATTCTCACGGTCGAAAGGAAGGTTGCCGTTGAGCAGGTCTATCTGACCACCGTCATTCCAGGTATCGTAAGGGACGGCGGATCGTATGTGACAGACGGAGTGTCGAAGCGGTTTCCTTCAAGGGGCGCAGAGTTCCAGTTCGGTTTCAGCGGCTGCGCAAGGCGGCTTTCGCTGTCAGATGCCGAAGGGCGAATCCGCGCAACACTTTCGTTCGATTCGCCCGTGCGCATGATGTTTCAGGATGACGCTAAATTCGGCGGCGAGACGTCGCTGCGTGTCATGCTTCCGGAGAAGGAGCTGCTTCCCGGTCGTCTCTACGGATGGGGAGTGTCCGTTTCGGAGGATGAGCCTGTTTCGGTAGACGAGTTGAGACCGCTTGCGATAGAGGCGAACGAAAATTGGATTCCGCTCGTTTCGCCGACGGGAGGCATCGTTGCTGGAAGCGCCCTTGACTTCTCCGCTGTGAGCGGCATTGACGCACCGGCCGGAAAGCATGGGCGCGTCGTCGTCCGAAACGGACATTTCGAGTTCTCCGGACTTCCCGGCGTGCCTCAGCGCTTCTATGGCGTAAACCTGTGCTTCGGCGCAAACTATTTCCAGACGTTCGAGTCCGCCGACAGGTTTGCGTCCGGACTTGCGAGGCGCGGCTACAATGCCGTGCGTCTGCACCATCATGATGGAATGCTTGTGAAGGGGCAGAAGGATTCCGTGACGCTCAATCCGGACAGGATGCGTGAACTTGACGCGCTTGTCGCCGCACTTGCGAAGAACGGGCTGTACATCACGACAGACGTCTACGTCTCACGTTCAGTGCCATGGCGGGAGCTGGGTATCGACAGGCCGGGTGATGTCGGGATGAATGAGTTCAAGACGCTTCTGCGCGAAAACGAGGCGGCGTTCTCGAATCTTTGCGCGTTCGCCGGGAACTGGCTTTCCCATGTGAACGTCCACACGGGGCGGCGTTGGGCGGATGAACCGTCAGTCGCATGGATATCGTTTGTGAACGAGAACTGTCCGGACAATTTCATCAACGGGCTTGATGCCAAGGGGGTGGCTCGGCAGGTTGGGCTTGAAAACCGATTCTATGCGCGTCTTGCAGATTTTCTGCGCAATGATGTCGGCGCGAAGCAGCTGTTCACCGACCTGAACGGATGGAGCGTCAATCCGCAATGGAGACCGTGCCGGGAGCGATTTGACTATGTGGATATGCATTTCTACGTGGATCATCCCAGATTTCTCGAAAAGGATTGGAGGCTGCCGAGCGAATGCGCGAACGAAGTCCCGTTCGCCGGCGGCGAGCCGAAGGGGGCGAATTGGGCCGGACGCTGCAAAGTGCCTGAAAAACCGTTTACGGTCACCGAATGGAATTTCGCGGCGCCGGGCAATTACCGGAGCATTGGCGGCATCGCAACGGGTGCATGGGCTGCGCGTGAGGACTGGGATGGTCTGTGGCGCTTTGCGTGGAGCCATTCGGTGGACGGTGTGAAGAACCCTTGCGGACAGGCGATGAACTACTTTGATATGTCCGGCGACCCTCTGTCGCTTGCCGGGGAGCGGGCATCGATGTGTCTGTTCCTGCGCAGGGATTTGGCTTCAGGCAATGCCGCCGCATTTGAGATTGACGGCGACAAAGGGCCACTGCGCCTTTCCACCGGAAGGACGGCCGGCGGATTTGCAATGCGGGGGCATATCTCCGCAGGTGTGTTCAAGGCAGATGTCGGAGAGACGCCGACTACGATCTGGGCGAGTTCGCTCGATTCTGCGCCGCTCGCGCAGTCCTGCCGCATTCTTCTCACGCATCTCACCGATGTGCAGAATACCGGCGCCAGGTTTGCCGATCAGTCGATGAAGGTGCTGACGGACTGGGGACGGCTGCCGCACCTCATGAGGCGTGGGAAGGCAAAGGTGTCCTTGTCGGTCTCTAACGGACGTTTTTCGGTGTTTTCCTTGAACGGCGACGGAACTCGCCGCGCTGAAGTGCCGCATTCGTACACCGATGGCGCTCTGTCGTTCACGGCAGATGTGGGCCGAGAGAGCGGTAGCGCATCGTATCTGTATGAGATTGTCCGCCGCTGACGGTCAGTGGAATTGCACATTTCATTGCATGAATAATCTGCATTGCCGTTGCGATATATGCTATAATTGCACCTCATTTTTCAGATGATGACGCACCAACTGCCAATAATGCTTGTATGGGCCGCCGCTGCGGCCCTGCTCGTGTCGTATGCCGTTGCCATCGCCTCTGAGATAACGTATGTGACGCTGGCCGACGGACGCAAGACGGAGCGCAAGATCCCTCTCATTTTCCGTCTTCTGCTGCCGTTTGTCCCTAACCTGTCCCGTGTGGTGATGCGTCCGGCGTTTGCCAAGGCGCGTGAGACGGCGGACTGGATGATTGTCGCGTGCGGACTTGAAGGTCTGCTTACAGGAGCTGAGTTTCTGGCTCTCAAGGTGCTTGTTCCGCTTGTGTGCGGAACGGTCTGCGCGGCTGTCGTCGTCGCCTTGGGTGCGCTTGCGCCTGATTCGTTCCTTTCCGCAAACGGCCTGCTGTTCATCCTTATGGCTTTCGCCTATTTCTACGCATATCCGCTTCTTTGGCTGCGCAAGACGCTTAAGAGCCGCCATGCATCGATCATGCTTGCTCTGCCGTTCGTTCTCGACCTGCTTACGCTGTCCGTGGAGGCTGGCATGGATTTCATGAGTGCGCTTCAGCGCAATTGCGAACGGCGCAGACTCGACCCGCTGAACGAGGAGCTGATACGCATGACACGCGAGATTCAGATGGGGGTTGCGCGCCGCGTTGCGCTCCGCAACATGGCCGACCGTGTACGGCAGCCGGATCTCAAGGCGGTATCTTACGCACTCATACAGGCAGATGAGCTTGGTGTGCCGATCGGACCAATTCTGCGGATACAGTCCGAGCAGCTGCGCACTCGCAGGTTTGACCGTGCGGAGCGCCTGGCGAACGAGGCACCGGTCAAGATGCTCGGTCCGCTTCTGCTCTGCATCTTTCCGGCGGTCATGATCGTGCTGTTGGCCCCGATACTCATGGAAGCCGTAAAGAATATCATGTGAAGGAGAGGTTTTGCATGGAGACAAGAACACCAGATCTGCTGATGACCGCCGGTCCGCTGAAAGGGAGGCGGTTTACGGTCACCGATTCGGGGATGCGCCTTGGGCGGTCTTCATCGTGTGAGATATCCATCTCCGACATATCGCTTTCGCGCAACCAGTGCCTTTTCGAGCTGCGTGACGGCAAGGTCTGGATCACCGACCTTGCGAGCGCGAACGGAACAACCGTCAACGGCGAGGAGCTGGGATCGTCAAGTCGCGAGCTTGTGCCCGGAGACCGCGTCCAGGCCGGCGACAGCGAACTTGTGCTTGTGGACGAATCCGCACCGGATGGAACAGACGTTGAAGATGGGCAGATGCCTGGGGATGTCGATCTCGGGCTCTCACCAAAAGGTGACGAGGCGGCGGATGAAGGCGCGGCTCCATCTGCGGGATCTCCGATGCGCCTGGTGCTTTGGCTTGCGCTCGTGCTTGTGCTGGCCGGATCTGCCGTCGCCGTGCTGCTCGTTCCGCGTACTCCCGCAGACGATGCGGCGACAGTGGCGAAGCCGCTTGCCCACGCCAAGCTGTGGTCGGTGACGTACGAAAAGGTCGAGGCGAGCCCGAAGGGGATTTGCCGCTATGCCATCGAAGTCGATGCGCACGGAACGATGTCTGTCGCACTGGACGACGTTCCGGACAGCAACAGGCACGTGAAGAAGTCGGCGGCGCTCTCCGACAAGGCGAAGGCGGAACTTGACAGAATGTTCTCGTCCTCTGCGCTGTACAGGTTGGAGAGCGAATATGCCGGTCCGGCGCGTCCTGGTGAGCTTGTGCGCTACGAACTGCGCATATCGCGCGGCGGCAAGGTGTTCTCCTGCCTTGTTGAGAATGCACCTGAACCGCCCGCGTTTCGCGAGACGCGCCTTGCGCTTGAGACATTCTCGCAGAACGAGCTTGGCGTGTGGGCCATCCAGTACTCCGGTGAGAAGCTTACGGAGATGAGCCTTGAGGCTCGCCGCTCCGCCGACGCCAAGTGGGAGGAGCGGGACGTCAACTACGGGAACCTTGCCGCCGCCCTGAAGCTGTATGACGAAGCCGTGCAGGATCTGGAGACCGTGAACCCGAAACCTGTGGACTACGGCGAACTGATCGCAAAGCGCGACATAGTAAAGGCGGAGTTGGATCGCCGCTACAAGGATCAGCGGTTCGAGGCCGATCGGGCGGTAAACATGGGTGATTGGGAAAGGGCGCGTCGTGAACTGAGGATTCTGTGCGAACTCGTGCCGGACCAGAGTGATCCGCGCCATGCCGAGGCCGCCGCAAAGCTTATGGATGTCGACAACCGCCTCAAGAAGGGAGGCCTGAAATGAGTATGCTTCGTTCAGCGTTTAAAGGGCTCTTCAGCCTTGTGGCCGTCGCAGCCGCCGCAGTCGCGCTTGCGGCCACGCCCACGCGCATTGACGTTACAGCCCGTCCTGAGGGGGCGAAGGTTCTGGTGGATGGCGTATCCAAGGGCGTGACGCCGGTGTCGGTGTTCGATGTAGAGGCGGGGAGCCATCTGCTTCGCATCGAGGCGGACGGTCATCGCTTCATTGAGGAGGTGGTTTCGGTTAAGGACGGGGATTTCCTGCGCAAGGACTACGAACTTGAGCAGGAGACCGGACTTCTTCTCGTCAAGACCGAACCCGAAGGCGCAAACGTCAAGTACGGCGGCGTCTCGCTCGGTGTCACGCCGCTGCTTGTGACCACGCTTTTGACGGACAGGTCGTATCCGCTTGAGCTTGAGAGTCTTGGCTATCAGTCTAAGCGCATAAACGTTACGCTCGCCGGGCGTACACCTGTCGCCGTGACGGAGAAGCTTGTGCTTGATTCCGGTGTGGTGGACTGCAGGACGGAGCCGGCTGGGGCGTCGGTGCTTGTGAACGGCATCGTGCGCGGGACGACGCCGTGCGTCGTCGAGCGCATCCCCAAGGGATATGCCACATTCGTCTTCAAGCTCAAAGGGTATGTGGATGAAAAGCGCGAACTGCGAATCGCTCCCGGAGACAGGCAGCAGCTTTCACTCTCAATGCAGGGACGCCCGGCAAGTATGTCCGTGATATCGTCGCCGGAGGGAGCACGCGTCACGATTGACGACAACTACGCCGGCAAGACGCCGATAACCGTTTCGCCGGTGCGTCCTGGCGTGCATACCATCAAGGCGGAGCTTGCGGGCTATGCGCCTGTGTTCAAGACCGTGGTGGTGGAAAACGGCGGTGAAGTGACGGAGATGTTCAGGTTTGAGTCCGTGCTCGGATGGATAGAGATCTCCACTACGCCGCCGGGCGCGAGAATCCTGCTTGACGGCAAGGCCGTAGGAATCACAGCCGCGCATCGCGGAAAGAAGGCCGATCTTTCCGGCGTTAAATCGGACGTCATGTATCTCCGCGACATAGAGGCCGGCGAACACGAGATCGTTGCGCATATGCGCGGGTATGCGGACTTCAAGCGCAAGATAAACGTCGTGGCGAAGAAATGCACCCCGATAACCGTGCGCATGAAACGGATATTCATTGCCGATACTGAGATCGAGACCGTGAACGGCACATATCGCGGTGTACTGATGGACAGCGACAACCCCGACACCTACAGGCTTGAGGTCAAAGAGGGCATCACGCAGGATTTCCGGAAGACCGACGTGCGGACAATCAAGACAATCGATTGATGAAGCAGCGTCTTGACCATGCACTTGCCGAACGAGGCCTTGCCGCTTCGCGCACCGCAGCCCAGGCGCTTGTCCTCGAAGGCAAGGTGCGTGTGAACGGGCAGGTGGCGGTGAAGTCTGCGCAGACCGTTCTTGAAAGCGACAGCATTGAGGTGGAGGCGCCGCCGAGGTTCGTCTCCCGTGGCGGAGAAAAGCTTGAAGGGGCGTTCGCCGCATTCTCTGGCCTTGACGTTGCCGGCCGCGTGTGTCTCGATGTCGGATCGTCCACAGGCGGATTCACAGACTGCCTTCTTCAGCATGGGGCGCTCCGCGTGATGGCCGTTGATGTCGGCACAAACCAGCTTGCGTGGAAACTGCGTTCCGATCCGAGGGTGTGGGTGCGGGAGAATTTCAACGCACGCTACCTTACGGCGCAAGACCTTCCGGAAAGGCCGTCCCGCGCCGTCACGGACGTAAGCTTCATATCGCTCAAGCTTATACTTCCGCCGATGGCGGAGGTGCTTGAGCCTGGAGGCGAGATTGTGTCCCTCATCAAGCCTCAGTTTGAGGCGGGACGCGGACTTGCACCCGGCGGAGTGGTGTCCGATCCGGCGGTGCGCCGTCATGTGGTGGAGGACATCACGGCGTTTGGGCAGGACGCCCTCGGGCTTTCGCTGCTTGGGGTCGCGGAGTCCCCGATACGCGGCCGCGACAAGGGAAATGTGGAGTATCTTGCGTGGTGGCGCAAGCCGGTCAATCCGCCTGGAGGCGTTGAATGATGAGAGACGTTTCAATTTTCGTTCTTGCTGCGGCGATGGCATTCGCCGGCGGATGTGCGCATGAAACGTACATCGCCGACGCAAAGCATCCAGAAGTGGAGTACACGGAAGCCGGCGATCTGAAATGGCGCGGAAGGTTCATAGAGCCGGAGGAGTTGCCGCACCTGCTCAGGAAGTCGGAAGTCGACGTAAAGTCGCAGATCGACATCCGTGTGCCGCAGAACATCCGCAGCCTGAAGGGGCCGAGACAGCTTCTGTTCATGCTTCGCAGGGCGGGATACACACGTGGAGTGCTCGTGACCGAGAAGAAGGCGTACTCCAGGGCTTCGTCTCCGCCCAAGATGGATGCGGTGCGGCCGGACGCCTATCCGCAGAAACGCAAAATACGCTACAAATGACGATTGCGCAGCGCTGCAATCCCCCTTTGATATGACGGATAAGGAAAACATCAGGAAACGCATAGACTTCTTGCGGGCGGAGATCGAGAGGCACGACCGCCTCTACTATGTGGAGGCTCGTCCCGTCATAGGCGACAGGGACTACGATCTGCTGTACGACGAGCTGCTTAGGCTTGAGAGCGAAAACCCTGAGTTCCGTTCGGAGACATCCCCCACTCAGAGGGTATCCGGCGATACGGTGGAGGGCTTTGCCGAGGTGCGCCATTCCCCGCCGATGCAGTCGCTCGACAAGGTGCATTCGAAAGGTGAGCTTGCCGACTTTGATGCGATGGTGCGCCGTGAGACTTCTGATTTCACGTACAGCGTAGAGCCGAAGATAGATGGCGTATCGATTTCGCTCAGATATGAAGGGCGGCAGCTCGTGTGTGCGGCGACGCGCGGCAACGGCAAGGTCGGCGACGACGTCACCCTGAACGTGAAGACAATCCGCTCCGTCCCGCTTCGTCTGCCGCCGGATGCGCCGGAAGTTGTGGAGGTTCGCGGAGAGGTCTACATGACCCGCGACGGATTCGTGGAGCTGAACCGGCGTGAGGAGGAGGTTGGACACGAGCCGTTCGCGAATCCGCGCAACGCGGCGGCCGGATCCCTCAAGCAGCGCAGCGCCAAGGATGCGGCGACACGGCCGCTCGATGTTGTGATCTACAACGCAGGCGGCGTCGGATGCGACGGATTCGCCACCCATGAGGAGATGATATCCGCATTCAGGCGCTGGGGTTTCCCGGTGTCGCCATGGTCGAGGGTCTGTGCCACGATGAACGAGGTGTTTGCGGCGATCGACGAGCTTGAGAGGCTGCGGCATACGTTCAGGTTTGAGATCGACGGCGCCGTCGTGAAGCTGAACGAACGCGCACTGTACGCTTCGCTCGGCGCAACGGCGCATGGCCCAAGATGGGCGCGGGCGTACAAGTATGCGCCAGAGCGGGTGGAGACGGTCGTCGAGGGGATCACTGTGCAGGTTGGGCGCACAGGTGTGCTTACGCCTGTCGCGGAGCTTAAGCCGGTGGAGCTTGCCGGATCTACGATCTCCCGTGCCACGCTGCACAACGCCGACCAGATTGCGCGTCAGGACATCCGCATCGGCGATCATGTATGGCTCGTCAAGGCGGGCGATGTCATACCGGCCATAGAGTCATCGATTCCGCAGAAGCGCACCGGCGCAGAAACGGTGTTCGCCATGCCGTCCGCCTGTCCGGTCTGCGGCGGAACGGTGGAGCGTATTGAGGGCGAGGTCGCTCTGCGTTGCATGAACCCCGGCTGCCGTGCGCAGCTTGCCCGCCGCACAGTGCATTTCGCCTCCCGCAATGCACTTGATCTCAAGGCGCTTGGAGAAACGGCAATCGATGCGCTTGTGGAGCAGCGGTGGATTTCCGATCCTCTCGACCTGTTCAACCTCGAGGAGTCTCGGCTTGCATCGTTGAGAATAACGGGGCGTCTGTTCGGACGGAAAGCCGAATCGGTCGCGAAAGCGCTCGCCGCGGCACGTTCCCTGCCTCTGAACAGATGGCTGTTTGCGATCGGAATACCGGGCGTAGGCGAAACGGTCGCGGCGGATATAGCCGATCAGCATGAGAGGTTCTCCGACCTTGACGGCTCAGAGGTGCTTAAGGACGTAATCGAGAACGATGCACTTAAGGGTAAGGCCCGCAGAATACTTGCCATCAAGGCGGATGCCGCCAAGGCTGTTCTTGATTTCTTCAGAAGCGAATACGGCAGAAGGTGTCTTGCCAGGATGCAGGAGCTTGGCATTGACCCAAAGCGCGCCGCAAAGGGCGCGGTGGCGTCCGAAGGCCCGCTTGTCGGCAAGGGATGTGTGCTGACCGGTACGCTGTCGCGTCCGAGAGGCGAATACGCGGAGTTGATACGCATGGCCGGCGGCATTGTGCAGAGTGCGGTCACGTCGAACACAAGATACCTTATCGCCGGCGAAAACACCGGTGCGACAAAGACGGCGAAGGCGCGTCAGCTTGGTGTGCAGATCATAGGCGAGACGGAACTGAAGACGCTTCTCGGAAGTCCGGAATCAGGATCGGATGCGGGTGCTGCGGACACGCTGAAGCAGGGATCTCTGTTCTGACCCGCATTTCCGCGCGGACGGAATGCCGCTGCGGTTTTGAATCTCCGGCGTGTGGTATAATTCGCCACATGAAAAGGTTTGCGCAGAGAGCGGCGTATGCGGTATGTGCCGTTTTTGCGGCGGTTTCGTGTTCTGCGGCCGTGTCGAGCATGGATTATCCGGATGCCGACGCCGTTGTCGTGGACGACATCACGCGCATTGAATACTTCCCCGACGGAACGTACGTCTCCGAAAACGACGAGCGCATTTTGGCGTTGACCGATAAGGGGCGCCGCTCGCTCCTCACGGCGTCGCTGTACGTGTCGCGCCGGTACGGTGATGCGGAGATCGTCAAGGTTGAGATAATCGGCACGAACGGCGTTGCCCGTGCCGTGGATTTCCGCAGTACGCTCAAGGAGGCGACAGACAATTCATCGACTTCCTCCAACATATACGACCCGCTTGACCGGAAGATGTCTTGCGCCGTTACCGGCATGCAGATCGGTGAGATTCGGCGTGTCGTCACGCGTGAGCGGATGTCAAAGCCAAGGATGCGAGGGGCGTTCGCCACAGGTGCGCTGTTTGAGTCGACGATGCCGATTTTGCGTGCTTCATTAGAGATTGTGTCGCCGGCGGCGCTTCCGATCGTCAGCGAAAAGCTGCGGCATCCGCTTGAGGACACGGTGACGCGCATTCCGGACGAACGCCTTCCGGATGGGCGCGTCAGGATGAAATGGATCGCGGAGAACGTGCCGCAGGCGTTCGCCGAGCCGGACATGCCGTCCTTCGGATCGGTGTCGCAGAAGCTGCTCGTCTCCACGTCAAGGGGCTGGGAGGATGTGTCGCGCTGGTACTGGAACCTTTCTGTTCCGCATCTTGAGGCGACAAATCCCGCCATCTCGAACATGGTCGGCAAACTTGTCGGCGGGTTGTCGTCCGATATGGAGAAGATTCGCGCAATGTTCAGGTTCGTCTCCCAGGAGATACGCTACATGGGGCTTACGTTCGAGGATGAGTCGCCGGGGTACGCACCGCACGACGTTTCCGTGACGTTCGACAGCAGATACGGTGTGTGCCGCGACAAGGCGGCTTTGCTTGCGGCCATGCTCCGCGTGGCGGGATTCGAGGCGTATCCCGCACTCATATGCGCCGGTCCGAAGATGGACGATGACGTGCCGCTTCCATTCTTCAACCATGCGATAGTCGCCGTGGCGCATGGGCGGACGGCGTCCAAGCCCTCAGACTTCATCCTGATGGATCCGACCAACGAGAGCACAAGGGATCTGCTGCCAGCCTACCTCATGGACTGTTCGTATCTCGTGGCGCATCCAAAAGGGTTGCCACTCGCCGTCACGCCAGTCAAACCGGCCTCGGAGAACGCATTTCGTGCTGAGACCAGGGGGACGCTGTCCAATGACGGCTCTGCCATTGTCGAGACGTGCGCAACTTTCGGAGGAGTCAATGACCTGTTTCGCGGTGCGCTTCTCAAAAGGACGCAGAAGGAGCGCCGCAGGTTCTTCGAGAACATGGTGCGCTCGGAGTACCCAGGTGCGGAGCTGCTTTCATTCGAGTTGACTCCGACGGATCTGCGCGACACTGACAGCGCTCTTCGCGTTTCGATGACGGTGCGGCTTGCCGATCTTGTGGTGCGGGGTGCTACACGGGACGAGCTGACGCCACCGTTTTTGTTTTCCGGCTTTTCCGTGGCTGACCGGCTTCTGTCAAGCGGAACGGAACTGGAAAGGCGCCGTTATCCGCTGAAGTTCTATTCAACTGCACTTGCTGAGGAACGCCTTTCGCTCAAGCTCGGCGATGCTGTCGGCATTCCGGTGAGCGTGCCGCCTGATGTCATCGCGGGCGAGAACGGTTGCCGTTACGAGAGGAGCATTGCGGTGTCGGACGGCATACTTACGGCGACACGGCTTCGCGCAGTTGACGCAACGGAACTTTCGCCGGAGGAGTATCTGAAGCTCAAGGAGGACCTTGAGACAATAGAGTTGGGAATCAGGCGGGAACCGCAGTTTGCCGCCCGCGACGGCGGAGCGGAGGCGAACGTCCGCATCGTATGTGACAGACGGGACGTTCACATATCGTCGCCGAACAGCTGGACGGTGACGAATGAGTGGGAGCGCGAGATCCTTACGTATGCGGGGAAGAAAAGCTCTGCCGAACTGAGCTACGGCTACAATCCGTGCGTCGGTACAATTGAAATTGTGTCCGCGACAGTGTCGAACCGCGATGGACGTGTGCATTCCGTCATGCCGCAGGAGATGAACAGGCTTGATGCCGGGTGGGTGGCAGGTGCGCCGCGCTATCCGGCAGGCAAGAGGCTTGTGGTGAATCTTCCCGCAGTCGAGATCGGCAGCGTGATACGTGTCAAGACGGTCGCCACGGTTACAAATTCGCCAATCGGTTTCTGCAGTTTGTATGCGTTTGACTCCGTTGATCCCATAACGGTCAAGGAACTCAGAGTGGACAGCTCTGAATGCGGCGATTCGTCCATGAAGGTCGCGTGGGGTAGGGAGTTGGGGCGCGTGGTCACGACGAATTGCATATCGTTTGCCGTCACGAATCCGGCGGCTCTTCCGCGTGAGGGCGCACAGCCGCCCGCCATGCTGTGGAGAAATTGCGTGTTGCTGTCGCTTGCCGATCTTGAACGGCATCGGGAGGCTCTGTGCGCCGAACTTGCGGCGGCGCGTTCCAGAGGTTCGGATGCAGCAAGGGCCAAGGCTGTTGAACTTGCCGCAGGACATGATTCAGCGGAAGGGCGGATAAAGGCTGTGAGGGATTGGCTGTGGAGGAATGTGCGGCTTGCCGGGCCTGATATGCTTGAGTTGCCGTTCGAGACGGCATTCTTCCCGCCGGACCGTTCGATTGCAGACGGATATGCGTCGGAGGCTGATTGGATGAACGTCTACTTCACTATGCTGGAGGCGATAGGCTGCGATGTGGAGTTTGTGCTGTCGGATGGGGATGCGGCCGGGTATCCGGCGCTGTCGCGCATACGCCGCGCCGTGCCTCAGCCGGACGACTTCAGTGAACTGTTCATTCGTGCGACAGTGCGCGAAGGGGCGTTTCTTGGATTGTTCGGCGGTGAGGAAAGAACGTTCATCCTCGCCTATGAGAACGACTGCACACCGCTCGGAGTGAGGGACGTTGACGGCCGCAGCGGCAAGACGGAGAGCCACATGTCGTTTGACGTGAACGAAACAGGGGCCGCCCGAATCACGGTGTCGAACTCCACATGGGGCGTTTCCGTCGCCGCCTTGCGCAAGCTGTATTCGGAGATGCTTCCGGAGAAGAGGTCTCGGCATCACGCCGAGCTTGTCGGCGCAATCGCTGAATCGGCAGAGGCGATATCGGAGCTTCATACGGATGTTGACGGATATCCGTTCTTCATCCGGTATTCCGTCTATGCGCCGAACTATGCCGCAAAGAACGGTGACACGCTCACGCTTGAGGTGCCTGGGCTTGGAGGTGCATTTCTGCCGAACTCCGATGGCGGACGGAAAAGTCCGTTTGGCGTCGGCGGACGGCTTCAGCCGATGGTGACGGTGCGCGAAATCGTTCTGCCGGAAGGGTACACGGCTGTAGAGCATCTGCCGGAGGCATGGGAAATTACGTTGCCTATGGATGATGGCGCACGTTGCCGGAGTGAGGTGTTGAGCAGTGTGGTGGACGGACGACTGCGAGTGCTTGTGCGAGAGGAGCTGCTGCCTGTCAATGCGAGAATGTTCGGATCGGAGTGGCTTGGATTCTTCCGTGACTGGAACAGACGCACGGACTCTCGGATCTCCCGCACCATCGTCGTCAGGAAAGAGAGATGACTTCCGCCATCGGCGCCTCTTCCTTCTGCGCATCTCTTCTGCTTGCGTTTCTGAAGATTGTTGTGGCGGTTCACCGGCATGAGGCGATTTGCTACAATAGGAGGCAAAAGGCAGAGCTGGGATCGGATCGCAGATGCCGAAAGACATTTTTGGAGTTTTGTTGAGGGCAACACAATGAAAAAGATACTGATAATCTCGGCATCGCCGAGAAAATGCGGAAACAGCGACATCCTGTGCGACGAGTTTGCTCGTGGTGCGAAGGATGCAGGGAACGAGGTCGAGAAGATCCGCCTTGCGGAAATGAAGGTCGCATACTGCATGGGCTGCTATGCCTGCAGAAAACTTCACAAGTGTGTACTGAATGATGATGCGAACGAACTTGTCGCCAAAATGCTGGCTGCTGACGTAATCGTCCTTGCCACGCCCGTCTATTTCTACTCAATGGACGCGCAGCTCAAGGCGCTCATCGACCGTTCCGTCTCGCGATGGGATGATTTTGGATTGTTCAAGGGAACCGAGTTCTGGTTCATTGTGACGGCGGCAGACACGAGCCGCGACATGATGAACGCCACGTTGGAGGGGCTGCGCGGATTCACGCGGGATTGCATGGAAGGCGCCGTCGAGCGCGGCGTGATCTACGGCACCGGTGCATACGAAAAGGGTGAAGTCCGCTCCCTGCCAGTGATGAAAGAGGCATACGAAGCAGGTTTAAGGGCGTGAAAGGGGGACGCTTTTCGATAGTCCTTCTCCGTCCGGAGATACCGCACAACACCGGTGCGATTGGCCGGCTCTGCGTTGGACTGGGAGTACCGCTCCATCTCGTCAAGCCGCTCGGCTTTGCGCTTGACGACCGCTCAATCGCCCGTGCGGGACTTGACTATTGGCCGCATCTTGATGTCGAGCTTCACGACACATGGGACGATTACCTTGCCGCCGTGTCGCCACGTCGTCTGCACTTTCTCTCTACGCATGGCAGACGGTCGCTTTATGACTGCCGTTTTGAGCAGGGAGATGCGCTTGTGTTCGGCAACGAATCGTCCGGACTGCCCGCCGGATTCTACAATCGCTATGAGGAGTCCCTATTCAGGATTCCCATGCCAGGCGAACACGCCCGGAGCATCAACTTGGCCAACGCCGTGTCAATCGCCGCATATGAATGCTACCGGCAGCTGACATATGGCGGACAGTGAATGAATTGCCACTTCCCTTGCTGCGGCAAAGATGCAAATGTGCCGCCATGCTTGAAAAGGGAGGGGCGAAACTGTATAATACAACACCGTTTGTTTTGAACCCAACAGGGAAAAGGAAATCAAGATGGTCAGCTACAAGGAACTTGGCCTCGTCAACACGAAAGAGATGTTTGCGAAGGCTGTAAAGGGCGGATATGCAATTCCGGCCTTCAACTTCAACACGATGGAGCAGATGCAGGCGATCGTCCAGGCCGCCGTTGAAACCAAGTCGCCCGTCATCATGCAGGTGTCCAAGGGTGCGCGCAAGTACGCCAACCCCACGATTCTCCGCTACATGGCGCAGGGCGCGGTCGAATACGCGAAGGAACTGGGCTGCGCGAATCCGCAGATCGTCCTCCACCTCGACCATGGCGACAGCTTCGAGACGTGCAAGAGCTGTATCGATTCGGGTTTTTCGAGCGTCATGATCGACGGCTCTTCCCTGCCGTTCGAGAAGAACATCGAAGTCACGAAGCAGGTCGTCGATTACGCGCACGCGCATGATGTCACGGTCGAGGCCGAACTCGGCGTGCTCGCGGGCGTCGAGGATGAAGTCGCCGCCGAGGAGAGCCACTACACGAAGCCCGAGGAAGTGATTGAATTCGCCACGAAGACGGGTTGCGATTCGCTCGCCATTTCGATCGGCACGTCCCACGGCGCCTACAAGTTCAAGCCGGAACAGTGCACGCGCGACCCCAAGACGGGCAAGCTCGTTCCGCCGCCGCTCGCGTTCGACGTTCTCGCCGAAATCGAAAAGAAGCTCCCCGGCTTCCCGATCGTTCTCCACGGTTCCTCCTCCGTCCCGCAGGACGAGGTCGACACGATCAACAAGTTCGGCGGCAAGCTGCCGGACGCGGTCGGCATTCCGGAGGAGCAGCTCCGCAAGGCCGCGAAGAGCGCCGTGTGCAAGATCAACATCGATTCCGATTCCCGTCTCGCGATGACGGCGGCCATCCGCCAGCACTTCGCGGAACATCCGGATCACTTCGATCCGCGCCAGTACCTCACCCCGGCGCGTGAGAACATGAAGAAGATGTACATCCACAAGATCGTCAATGTGCTTGGCTCGAACGACAAGCTCTGATAGGTCTCTGTGCGAACGCTGCGCACGATGATGCGCGGCAGGTTGAGAAGGGGGATGCGCTGAAGCGCATCCCCCTTTCTCTGTTTATAGACTGCTCGATTTGCGGTTGGGTTTTGGTTGCTCATCGCAGAGGCGTCCTTGTCACATCAAAGACGAACTTCTCGCAGTTGTGGCTTGGTCTTTCATCGTAGCGGGCCGCAGACGGCAATCCAAATGGGGATGGTGGCGAGGTGTAAAGGGTGGCGTTGGATTGTTGGACGATATTATGCTAAAATAGCGCACATGAACAACAACAAGGCTACGTCGTTTCGGTGGATCATCTGCGCGATGCTCTTTGCCGCCACAACCGTCAATTACCTGGATCGTCAGGTTCTTTCCCTTACGTGGAAGGACTTTATCGCACCAGAGTTTCACTGGAACGATTCGCACTACGGCGTAATCACCGGCTATTTCTCCCTCATTTACGCCGTGTGCATGCTTTTCGCCGGACGCATAGTCGACTGGCTCGGCACGATGAAAGGCTATTTGTGGGCCATATTCATATGGTCTGCCGCCGCCTGTGCCCATGCGGCCTGCGGTTGGGCGACGATGCACATCGAGGGCGTGGAATCCATCGCGGCGATGAAGGCGATTGAGTCCGGCTCGGCTCTCGCGGTCGCCGTCGGCTCCACATCGATGTGGCTGTTCCTCGCCTGCCGCTGCTTCCTCGGTTTGGGCGAGGCCGGAAACTTCCCGGCCGCAATCCGTGTGACCTCGGAGTATTTTCCGAAGAAGGATCGTGCGTTCGCGACGTCAATCTTCAATTCAGGCTCGTCGGTCGGCGCCTTGGCCGCACCTGCGCTCATCCCGCCTATGGCGAAGTGCTGGGGGTGGGAATCGGCGTTCGTGGTCATCGGTGCGCTCGGCTTCATCTGGATGGGATTCTGGATGCTCTTCTACCGCAAGCCGGAGGCCAGTCCGCACGTCAACGCTGCGGAGCTTGCCTACATCAATTCCGACAATGCGGCAGGTGCGGACGCCACAGCCAAGGATGACGGGAAGGGCGTATCCATATGGAAATGCTTCACACTCAAGCACACGTGGGCGCTTCTGCTCGGACGCTTCACGACCGACGGCGTTTGGTGGTTCTTCCTCTTCTGGACGCCAAGCTATCTTTCAGACCAGTTTGGCTACACCAGTTCGTCTGGCATGGGCATGACGCTCATCATCGTCCTCTACGCCATCGTGACGTTCCTCTCCATCTACCTCTGCAAGATTCCGACATGGTTCGTTGACAGGAAGGGCATGAATCCGTACGAAGGGCGCATGGTTGCGATGTTCATCTTCGCGTGTCTTCCGCTCCTTGCGCTCGGCGCCCAGCCGCTCGGCTCGATGAGCGCGTGGTGGCCCGCCATCCTGATCGGCATCGCCTGCGCAGGACATCAGGCCTGGAGCGCAAACGTGTACTCCGTAGTCGGCGACATGTTCCCCAAGTCCACGATAGGCACTCTCACCGGCATCGCCGGCCTTGCGTCCGGATGCGGCAGCTTCCTCGTCAACATCGGAGCCGGCAAGCTCTTTACGTGGTCGGCGGCGCAGGGCGATGCATTCGCGTTCCTCGGCTACACCGGCAAGCCCGCCGGCTACATGGTGATGTTCTGCTACTGTGCGTTTGCGTACCTTATCGGCTGGACGTGCATGAAGGTGCTCGTTCCGAAATACAGGCCGGTTGAACTCTGACCGCTGCTGGCGTGATTTGCCATGAAGGACGTGTTCGCGTACGTAATCGGTCTCGGCGCATCTGTGATGATGCCCGTGATATTCACTGTTCTTGGAGTGTGCATCGGCGTAAAGTTCTCCAAGGCGCTGAAATCCGGACTGCTTGTCGGAGTCGGCTTCGTCGGGCTTGGTGTCGTCACCGGGCTTCTGACGAATGGCGCGAACAACCTCGGCGCCGCGCTCGGACAGATGACGGAAATATACCGCCTGAACCTTTCGTTCTTCGACCTCGGTTGGCCGGCCGCCGCTGCCGTAGCGTATTCGACTGCGGTTGGCGCTTTCATCATTCCGGTATGTCTTGGCGTGAACGTGCTGATGCTCGTCACAGGGACTACGCGTACGGTGAACATAGATCTCTGGAACTACTGGCACTTCGCGTTCCTCGGCGGCATTGTGTTCTACGCCACGGATTCGCTCGCCTGGGCGTTCTACGCGGCGGTTGTGCTGTATGTCATCACGCTCTGCATGGCGGATTTCACCGCCAAGGGATTTCAGGGCTACTACAAGGACATGGACGGCATTTCCATTCCGCAGCCGTTCTGCCAGAGCTTCACGCCGTTCGCCGTCGGCATCGGCTGGCTGCTTGACAGGATTCCCGGCTTTGACCGCCTCGACATAGATGCCGCGGGGATGAAGCGGAAGTTCGGCCTCTTCGGCGATCCGCTTTTCCTTGGCGTCGTAATCGGATGCGTCATCGGCGCACTTGCCTGCCCGACGTGGAATGCAGTCGTCGACCGCATCCCCAAGATACTCGCCCTCGGCGTCACGCTTGGCGCCGTCATGGAGTTGATTCCGCGCATCACGTCGCTTTTCATTGAAGGGCTGAAGCCGATTCAGGAGGCGACACGCTCGTTTGTGGAGCGCAGGTTCTCCGGTCTGAAAGGGCTTTCCATCGGAATGTCGCCGGCTGTGGTCATCGGACATCCCACTACGCTGGTCGTCTCAATCCTGCTCATACCTGTCATACTTGTGCTGGCGGCGTTCCTTCCCGGCAACAGGTTCCTGCCGCTTGCGTCGCTCGCAGGAATGTTCTACCTGTTTCCGTGCGTACTTCCGATCACGAAGGGCAACGTACCGAAGACGTTTGTCGTAGGTCTTGTCGCGCTTGTTGCCGGGCTGTATTTCATAACGAACCTGACACCGGCGTTCACGAAGGCTGTCGTGGCGGTGAACGATGCCGCATACAGCGTTCCGCAGGGGATGGATGGCGTCGCCGCCCTCGATTTCGCTTCCGCATTCTGGTGCTGGCTTCTGTATCATCTCACGGTCTCGCTAAAGACTGTCGGCGCAATTGCCGCCGGTGCGTTGGCGGCGGCAATGATCGCCGTGAATTTCGTGAGAATCAGAAGGCTGTCATCAAGGTGACGGTCGCTGTACGGTCGATCAGAACAACAAGGAGACAAGAGAGATGAGAAAAGCGTTGATTGCATTAGCCGCCGTTGCGGCATCTGCGTTGGCGATGGGGGACTATGAGGCGAAATGGGAATCGCTCGACAAGAGGCCGGTGCCGCAGTGGTGGACGGATGCGAAGTTCGGCATCTTCATCCACTGGGGGCCCTACGCCGTGCCTGCGTACGCGCCCACGCCCGACGGCAAGAAGTTCAATTCCGACCTCTATGCGGAATGGTATCACGGCAAGCTTATCGGCAATAACAAGAAGTTTGCCGAACACCATGAAAAGATGTACGGCAAGGCACCGTACGGCAATTTCGCCGCCGAATTCAAGGTCGAGAACTTCGACGCGAAGAAGTGGGCCGATCTCTTCAAGCGGGCCGGCGCAAGGTACGTGGTGCTGACGTCGAAGCACCACGACGGCTATGCGCTGTGGCCCAGTCCGGAGACTCCGTACTACAACTCGGTGATGCTTGGCTCCGGACGTGACATCGCCCGCGAGTTCTGCGACGCCATGCGCGAGGCGGGGCTGAAGCGCGGCTTCTACTACTCGATGCTCGAATATGCAAACCCGTACTATCCGAGCAGGCGGCACGAGAAGGCCAAGACCGCGCTTTCGATCGAGGAATGGAACGAGCGCATGAACCTGCCGCAGCTCAAGGAACTCGCCGACGTCTACGAGGCGGACATAATCTGGCCTGACGGCGAGTGGGATTTCCCGTCCAGCAGGCACTGCTCCGAAAAGTATCTCGCATGGCTCTTCAACGAATCGAAGGTCAAGGACACGGTGGTCGTGAACGACCGCTGGGGCAACGACAGCCGTGGACGTCATGGCGGACACTACACTACGGAGTATCTGCTTGAGGGCTTCAACAACGACGGCGTGAGCGACACGCATCCGTGGGAGGAGTGCCGCGGCATCGGAAACTCCTTCGGCTACAACCGCTATGAGACGCCGGACGAGTACATGACACGTGAGCGCTGCATAGAGACGCTTGCATCCTGCGTATCGCGCGGCGGCAACCTGCTTCTCAACATCGGGCCGACGGCTGACGGTCGCATCCCCGCCATAATGCAGGATCGTCTTCTCGCCATGGGACGCTGGCTTGACGTCAACGGCGAGGCGATATACGCAACCCAGCGGGGCGGCGTGAACGACCCAGGCGCGAAGGACAGCAAGGTCTACTATACGCGCAAGGGCAACGACCTCTACGCAATCTGCTTCAAGTGGCCGAAGGGTGAACTCAAGCTCTCCGGGGTGGGGACGGTCAAGGGCGTGTCGCTTCTCGGCTCTCAGGTCGCAATCGGATTCAAGGCCGATGCCGACTCCGTTGCGATCGACGCTTCGTCAGTTTCGCCTGCGGATATGCCGTGCGAACTTGCCTGGGTGTTCAAACTCAGCCGATAAGAACTGGAGAAAACCATGAAACACAGCATAGCAGCGATTGTTTCCGCCGCCGTCATGTGCGCCGGTGCAACAGAAACGAAGTATTCCGTGCAGGTGGCCTGCCATCCCGACGACTTCAGGACGTACGACACCGAGACGATCCGCGACCGCTTCGCGATGGAGAAGGTGATGGTTTCAGACGAAATCCGCGTCACGTACACGATGTACGACAGGATGGTTTACGGCGGTGCGATGCCGGTGAAGTCCGAGCTCTCGCTTGAGCCTTTCCCGGAGCTCAAGGCCGCGCATTTCCTTGACAGGCGCGAACTTGGCGTAATCAACGTCGGCGGAACGGGCGTTGTGACCGTTGACGGCGAGGAGTACGCCCTTGAGTTCAAGGAGGCGCTTTACGTCGGGTGCGGGAAGAAGGACGTAAAGTTCAAATCGCTTGACGCAGACCGTCCGGCGAAGTTCTACATCAACTCCGCCCCTGCATACAGGGAATTCGTGACGCAGCGCATTACGTCCGACCAGAACTGCAGGAAGCCGGGCTACACGATCGGCAACTACATCAAGGCCGGAAGTCTGGAGGAATCGAACGACCGCGTGATCAACCAGCTCATAGTTGCGCCTGTCCTCCGGAAGAAATCCGGCGGCGGATGCAACCAGCTTCAGATGGGGCTTACGGAACTCAAGCCCGGAAGCGTGTGGAACACAATGCCGCAGCACACGCACAACCGCCGCATGGAGGTCTACTTCTACTTCAACGTTCCCAAGGGACAGGCTATCTGCCATCAGATTGGCAAGCCGCAGGAGCAGCGCATCGTGTGGCTCCACAACGAACAGGCTATCGCCAACCCGGAGTGGAGCGTCCACTCCGCCGCCGGAACGTCGAACTACATGTTCATCTGGGGAATGGCCGGGGAGAACCTCGACTACGGTGACATGGACAAGATACCCTGCCTTGAAATGCGCTGATGAAGCGCCCATCGGTTGGCCGACATAGCACAGATTGAAGTGAAACCATGATTAAGACCGTACTTCTCGTTCTGTATTTTGCGACGATGCTTGCCATCGGGTTCGCCTGCCGGAAACGGGCGAAGAACGTTTCAGGTTTTGTGCTTGGAGGCCGCACCGTCGGGCCGTGGCTGACTGCGTTTGCGTACGGTACGTCCTACTTTTCCGCTGTCGTGTTCGTTGGATATGCCGGCCAGTTCGGGTGGCGGTACGGCATATCCGCGACATGGGCGGGAATCGGAAATGCGCTGATAGGTTCTCTTCTCGCCTGGGCGGTGCTTGGACGCCGCACCCGCATCATGACGCAGCATCTTGATTCGGCGACAATGCCGGACTTCTTCGAGAAGAGATTCGGTAGCCCTGCGTTGAAGATTGCCGCCGCGACGATCATATTCATCTTTCTGATACCGTACACCGCATCGCTGTACAATGGCCTCTCGCGTCTGTTCGGCATGGCGTTCTCGATAGACTATGCGTGGTGCATCGTCCTGATGTCCGTGCTTACCGCGATATACGTGATCGCCGGCGGATACATGGCGACGGCCATCAACGATTTCATACAGGGTATCGTGATGCTCGTGGGCATATCGGCGGTCATATGGGCTACGCTCGAGACGAAGGGCGGGCTTCTCGCCTCGCTTGACGGCTTGGCCCGCGTTCCCGGCCCGGCGATCGTCCCCGGCGGTGAAGCGACGCCCGGCATATTTACGTCCTTCCTCGGCCCGGAACCGCTTAACCTCCTGTTTGTGGTGCTGCTCACATCGCTCGGCACATGGGGGCTTCCGCAGATGGTGCAGAAGTTCTACGCCATCACGAACGAAGGCGCCATAAAGAAGGGTACTGTCATCTCAACGCTCTTCGCATTCGTCGTTGCCGGCGGATGCTATTTTCTTGGCGGGTTCGGACGTCTCTTCACCGATGTTCTCGATGTTGGGGCGAACGGGCTGCCGGCGGGCGGGTTCGACGCAATCGTCCCGAAGATGCTTGAAGGCCTCTCGCCGCTCCTCCTTGCGCTTGTCGTGGTGCTTGTGCTGTCGGCATCGATGAGTACGCTCTCTTCGCTCGTGATGACATCCTCATCCACATTCACCATGGACTTCATCAACGGTCTCAAGAAGCGCAAGATGAGCGACTCCGGACAGGTGCTCTGCATCCGTCTTCTTGTTGTCGTATTCATCGCCATCTCCGGCGGCCTTGCCCTTGTTCAGTACAAGAGCAGCAGTCCGATAGCGTTCATCGCGCAGATGATGGGCGTGTCGTGGGGTGCGATGGCCGGTGCGTTTCTTGCGCCGTTTCTGTATGCGCTCTACTCGAAGCGCGTGACGGCGGCATCCTGCTGGACGTGCTTCATTGCGGCCCCGGTGTTCACGCTCGTGTGCGTGTTCTGCAACGACTCCATGCCTCAGGTTCTCAAGTCTCCGATCAACACAGGCGCAATCGCGATGCTCGCCGGACTTGTGATCGTTCCGGTCGTCAACCTGTTCACCCGGAGGCCTCCCAGCGACATTGTGGATGGCTCATTCGCCTGCTATGACAGGACGACGGTCGTTCCGCAGTCCACTGCCCTCGGTGCAACGACCGAGAAATGAATTTAAGCCAAAGGAGCCACCACATGAAATTGAAGACAGCGCTGACGCTTGCCTGTACCGCTTTTGCCGTCAGGACGCTCTGCGCGGCGGCATCGGTCGCTGAAACGACCATCGAACTGCCCACATATCCATTTTCGGATCCCGACCCTGTGCCGGCGACAGGAAAAAGCAACTATCCGTACTTTTTCTTTGACGGCACGAGCGACACGAACGTAATGAAGAGATGGAAGGCCGTCATTCTCGAGAACGAGAAGATAAAGGTGACGATACTGCCTGAGATAGGCGGCAAGATATGGGGTGCGATCGATAAGGCCACCGGAAACGAGTTCATATACTTCAACCATTCCGTGAAGTTCCGCAACATCGCGAGACGTGGCCCCTGGTGCTCCGGCGGCATCGAGTTCAACTTCGGCATCATCGGGCACGCCCCCTCGACTTCAACTCCGGTTTCCTACTTCTGCCGCACAAATTCGGACGGAAGCGTGAGCTACTTCTGCTCCGACACGGAGCTTATCTGCCGCACCACATGGCAGGTTGAGGTGAATCTTCCGCCGGACGCCGACCACTTTGTCACCCGCACGGTGTGGTTCAACGGCTCGAACTTCTCGGCGCCGTACTATCAGTGGATGAACGCTGCGTATTCCGTTCGTGGAGATCCGCAGTTCTTCTTCCCTGGAAAGTCCTACATAGGACACGGCGGCGATTCACACCGGTGGCCGGTGGATGCGGACGGCAACGACCTCTCGCGCTTTTCCGGAAACGCCTTTGGCGGTCCGAAATCTGAACACGTCCTCGACGGCGACAATTCGCTTTACGGCATATGGTGGCCGGAAAAGAAGTTCGGCTCGATCCACACAAACCACATCACGCAGAAGTACGGACGCAAGGTGTGGCTGTGGGCGCAGTCCCGCGACGGAGAGATATGGGAGGATCTTCTGACCGACGGCGACGGACAGTATACGGAACTTCAGTCCGGACGGTGCTTCAACCAGCCGGCCGATACGCACAAGACGCCGTTCAAGCATACGGCTTTTGCCCCTGGCGCAACGGATACGTTCGAGGAGACGTGGGGCGTTGTGCGCGAACGCACTGTGTTTGATAACCTTTGCCGCGAGACGAATTTCGTTATGCGTCCGCAGACGATGCCCGCCGATTTCAACTGGGACACCGCATACGGACACTTCATCAAGGGTGAACAGCTGATCCGTCGCCGCCTTGACGCGGATGGCGAGAGGGAACTGAAGGAATCGCTCAGGATCGAGCCGTATTATGTTCCGGCGCTTGGGGCTCTTGCATCACTTGCCGTCCGTCGCGGCCTGTACGGCGAGGCGCACAGGTACGCGAATGTCGCCCTTTCGGTGGACACCTACGATTCCGCCGCAAACTATGCCGACGGTCAGGCATATTTCGCTGAGGGTGAACTTCGCAAGGCCAAGGAGAGGCTTGGTCTTGCAGCCTACTCCCCGCTGTTCCGCACTGCGGCGTTCGCGCTTGTCGCAAAAATTGAGCTGCGCGAAGGGAACTGGAACGCAGCAAGGTCGATGGCCGACAACGCGCTGCTTGCGAACGGACTCAACCTCGATGCGCATCTCGTGAAGATTGTTGCAGCCCGCAAGGCAGGAATTGTTGCGGAGTCAGCCGCAGAGGCACGTCGCATACTTGAGCGCGTTCCGCTGTTCCATGCCGCACGGCATGAACTGAATCTTTCCGATTCTTCGTCCGAGCCGTTTGAAAAATATGTGCGCGGCGAGTTCCCGTACCAGGACTATCTTGAAATCGGCACATGGTATGAGGAGGCAGGTCTTGACGTTGAGGCCGAGAGGTTCTTCCGCTTGGCGGCGACAAACCAGGTCGGCGGAATCCGTCTTGCGTTTCTGCTGAACCGCACCGGCCGGACGTCGGAGGCGGCAAAGGTTCTCGATGGCGTTGTCGGCAGAAGGGTTGATTTCGGCCTTCCGTTCAGGCGCGAATCCCTCCCCTCGCTTTTGTGGGCGGCGGGCGTCCGCAGTGAATGGAAGTTCAGGTACTATGCTGCTGTCGGGCTTGCCGCAAATGCGCAGGGCGAACGTGCAAACGAACTGCTTGCATCGTGCGGGAACGATCCCGACGAGGAGACGTTCTATCTGTACAGGGCGTCGCGCATGAATGGTGAAAGCCGTCTTGCGGATTTGCGCAAAGCGGCGTCCCTGCAGAACTCCTGGCGCACCGGATATGCCATATACCGCCATTTTGCGGATGACGGCAAATGGGAACAGGCGCTGACCGAAATCGAGCCGTATGCAAAACGGCTTCCGGACGTAAATCTCATCAAACTGTCGTATGGAACTGCGCTCGCGAAGAGCGGACGGTACCGCAAGGCGATAGCCTACCTTGAGAGTGTGACAATCCTGCCGTCCGAACATGGCGACAACGCGCTTTCGGCGTGGGTCTACGCCTGTCGCGGCGTTGCGCTCGAAGCGCTTTCGGGCGGCGACCGTCCGGCGGCGAGGGTTGCCGTCGCGAAGGCGCTTTCCTATCCGGAGAACCTTGGATGCGGCAAGCCGTACGATCTGCCGCCACGCGGAACGCCGGAGCGTCCCGGACTGCTTGACGACTGGCCGGAGGCGCTTCGCGACCTCATCGAATGGAAGCGATGATTCCACGGTTGGCCATGCTGGCGGCTGCCGCCCTTGCTTCGGCGTTCGCCTGCGGAGAATCGGGTGCGGAACGGTCAGTGTATCGCCGTCCGTTCGGGCGGGTGGCGAGCATGGATCCGATTCGTGCCGCCGATGTGCTGAGCGCAGAGGCTGTCGCCCTCGTATACGAGCCGCTTCTTGAGGTTGACTATGTGGCGCGACCGTACAGGCTCAAGCCGTGCGTGTGCGAGATGCCGGACGTCAGCGACGACGGAACCGTATACACATTCAAAATCATCGATGGACTTAAGTTCCGCAATGGGCAACCGGTCACGTCAAAGGACGTGAAACGCGGCCTCGACCGTCTCATGGACAAGTCCAACGCCAGTCCGGGGATGTGGATAATGGACGGCGTAAAGTCCGTTGAGACAGTCGGAGACGACGCAGTTCGGATTACGCTCAAAAAGCCGCTTCATGTGTTCAAATGGCTCATGGCGATGCCATACACCGGGGTTGTGGCGGAGGACGGCTCCGGCTCCGGGGCATATTGGCTGAAGAGTTGGCGCAAAAACCACGAGATGGTGTTTTGGCGGAATGAATCGTACCGTGATGAGGTTGCGATAGACGAGATACGTCTGCCGGTCGTGGATGACGTATCCACGCAATGGCTGATGTTCCTTGGCGGCGAGCTTGACTATCTTGGTAGCGTGTCTCGAGACAATTGGGATGCGGTTGTCGGAAAGGACGGCGAACTTCTTCCGCAACTCAAGGAGAAGGGGATGACGCTCATGGGCGCATCGTCTCTTACGGTGTTCTACGTTGGATTCAACATGAACGATCCGGTGGTCGGCAAAAACAGGAAACTCCGTCAGGCGCTGAACTGCGCGTTCGATTTCCCTGCATGGAAGCGCTTTCTGAACAATCGCGTGATGCCGAGTGACGGGCCGTTGCCGCCTGGGATAGAAGGGCGGCTCGAAACGCCGTTCGAATATTCGTACGACGAGGCGAAGGCCAAAAAACTGCTTGCCGAGGCCGGCTATCCCGGCGGAGCAGACCCGAAGACCGGGCGCCGTCTTCACCTTGAGATATCGATAGGCCGCGCAACCCAGGATGCGCGGGAGATGGCGGAGCTGATGGCGGCGTTCTATGACCGGATCGGAATTGAGCTTGAAGCGAGATACATGACGTGGGATGCGTTCCTCACAGCCGTGAATGAAGGCCGTACGCAGATGTTCAACCTCGGATGGATCGGCGACTATCCCGATCCGGAGAACTTTCTGCAGATGTTCCATTCCAAAAACGTATCGCCGGGGGCGAACCACGGAATGTACGTGAATCCGGAGTTCGACAGGGCATTCGACGCATTGGACTGGAAGACGGCTCAGGAGATCGTCCGAGAGGACTGTCCGTGGATATTCCTTCATTCACCCAAGGTGTATTCGCTTGTCTGGAATCGGGTGAAGAACTATGTTCCGACCGACTTCACGTACGGAATCGAGAAGCATCTGCGCATTTCAAGATAGTTGGCTGTGCTATAATGTGCGGCATGAAGATTGCATTTATCAGTGATGTACACGGCGTACCGTCTACGCTTGAGGCGGCGCTTTCCGCCGCAGACGCGCTTGGCCATGACCGGCTCGTGCTGCTTGGGGATCTGCTCTACCACGGTCCGCGCAACGGTGTGCCGAACTTCTACGACCCCGTGAAGGTGGCGAAGCTGCTCAATGCCCGCAAGGACAGGATAATCGCCGTGCGCGGCAACTGCGACGCAGAGGTCGATCAGATGATGCTTGAATTTCCCCTGATGGGCGACTATGCGGTCGTTGACGCAGGAACGGAAACGTTCTTTCTGACGCACGGACATATCTGGAACGAATGCAATCTGCCGCCCGCCGGCCTTGGCACCGTGCTTGCGCACGGACACACCCATGTCCCTGTGCTGAAGCGTCTTGAATGTGGGCTTGTTCTGTTCAACCCCGGCTCAATCTCCCTCCCGAAGGGCGGCAGCGCCCGCAGTTTCGGATACTTCGACGGCAAGTCGCTTCGCCACGTCCAGATCTGAGCAGGTGCGCCGCTGCAGATCACGTCTGTTGAAAGACGAAAAGGGCGGAGTTCAGTTTGCGAGACGCATAAGATCCTCAAAGGACATCTTGGAGACGATGGCTTCGTCCGTTGCGCTTACCGTGGCGTCGATCACCATGCTCTTCTTCTCCTGAAGCTTCAGCACACGCTCCTCCACAGAGCCCTCTGAGATCAGCTTCACAACGCACACCTTCTTCTTCTGTCCAATGCGGTGCGCTCGGTCTGTCGCCTGGTTCTCTACGGCGGGATTCCACCACGGATCGAAATGTATCACCGTGTCTGCACCGGTCAGGTTCAATCCCGTGCCGCCGGCGTGGAGCGAAATCAGAAACACCGGCATGTTGCCCTGGTTGAACCGGCGGCATTCGCCGAGACGATCCTTCGTGGATCCGTCAAGATAGCAGTACGCAATCCGGCGGCGTTCGAGTTCCTTGCGCAGTATCGAGAGCATCGCGACAAACTGCGAGAACACCAGCACGCGGTGTCCGCCGTCGATCGCCTCGTCAAGCACGTCGAAGAATGCCTCCAGCTTTCCGGACTCCGCCGCAGAGCCTTTCACGGCGAGGGCGGGATGGTTGGCTATCTGGCGCATCCTCATCAGCACCGCAAGCATCTCGAACTTCGTCTTCGCGGCCTTCGCCTTCATGCGCACCTCATTCGTGAGACGCTGCTGCTCTTCGCTCATCGGGCAGTACGCAATGCGCACGATCTTGTCCGGCAGATCCTTTGCGACATCGCGCTTCAGTCTCCGCAGTATGAACGGATGTATCTTGCGCCGGAGCTTCTCAAGCGCGGAGGCGCCTTCCTTGCCGCCGTTCTGCGCCGGAACCTCAATGTCGTCCTTGAACGTCTGGTAGTCGCCGAGATAATCCGGCAGCAGGAAGTCGAAGATGCTCCACACATCCGATACGGAGTTCTCCACCGGCGTTCCCGTAAGCACAAGCCGTTGGACGCTTCTGAGTAGCTTTGCGGCCTTTGCGTTGCGCGTGGAGCGGTTTTTTATGTGCTGTGCCTCGTCAAGCACAACGACGGAGAACCGCTTGTCGAGGTAGGCATCCTCCACGTCGCGCTGCAGCAGGGCATACGAGGTTATCACCAGATCCGCCTTGGGAATGAGCGGAAATGCCTTTGCCCGCTCTGCGCCGGAGATGACAAGACGCTTCATCCACGGCGTGAACTTCGCGGCTTCCGCCTCCCAGTTGCGGACAAGCGACGTGGGGCACACGATAAGAGCCGGCTTTCCGTCGGCGTCCGGATCGGTTCTTCGCAGTGAGAGCCACGTGAGCGTCTGAAGGGTTTTGCCGAGACCCATCTCATCGGCGAGCAGACCTGAAAGCCCGCTTTTCTCAAGGAAACGCATCCAGTACACGCCCTGCTTTTGGTATGGACGCAGGGTGTTCTCCAGCTGTCCGAGATCGACAGGCTCAAAGCGCACATTGCCGTCTCTGTTCCGCTTCGATGCCGTCTCGCGCCAGGATGGCGCATCGTCGTCATCGAGACAGATTGCATCGAAGGACTCCACCGCGCTCTTCACGTACGGTGCGTATATGCCGCCAACACGGAAGAATCCGCGAGGAGCGTCGCCCTGGACGCTTACGCAGTCCGAGAACACGGAATGCATGTCCTTTACCGCTTCGGCGTCAAACAGCATCGGAACGCCGTCGTGAAGGATGAAGCTGTCGCCCCTGTTGAGCGCTGCATCGACGATTCTTCCGTCAATCTGACGTCCGTTCACCTCAAACATGTATCCCACGTCGAACGCGCCGCGAGGCGCGTCCTTCACCGTGACCACGGGAATGATCGTCGGCATCTTCTCCGTGAGAGCGTCGAGCCTTTGCGACAGGTTCACGCGCCAGCCCTGCCGCCTGAGATACGGTATGCCCGAGCCGAGGAAGTTGAGAACCCTGTTCAGTCCGGTTAGTGAAAGCCGCTTTCCGTCCTCGAATCCGTATCCTTTCAGCAGCCGCACCGCACGCTCTTCAGCATCGGGATTGCGTACATGGAACACAAGCGGGTCGTCCGGATCCTGCCTCGTCACGGCATCTACGTCCGCTGGGCCGCAGCATGGAAGTTCGACTTCGCCGTATTTCGCGAATATCTCCGCGCCGAGCGCCACGGCGGAGCTTCCGTACAGATCGACCCTGAAGCGCGGCGAATCAGGAATCACGCGGGCGTTGTCGGGGATGCGGGACGGTGTGGCGGAATCGTCAGTGCCGGAGGCCTCTTCGGCGTCATCGGGCATGTACGTCACCATCTGATGTATTCCAAGCGCCACGACGTGCGGACACACCTGTCCAAGCACCTGGTTTGCGCGGCATGGGCAGTGCGATATCACCGTTCCGTCATCCAGCACCTCGAATGAGGTCTTCATCGGATATCCTGATGCGCCTGCAAGCTCTCCGGATATCACATGGTCTACATTGTCCCACTCAGCGCGAAGAACTGCGCCGTGCTGCACCATGTTCAGGGCCTGGTTGAACACCTCGCCGCCGCCCCAGCCGATGAGGATGTCATTTGTGAAATCGGCAGGCGTCATTTCTGCGTCCACCCGCTAACCGCTTCAAATTCCTTTTTCATAGAGGGGTGAATCATACCAAAAAAACGGAAGCAGATGACGACCGGTGGCCGCCGCCATGACATACATCAATGTATGGACAGCGCAGGTGCAATCCGCGTTGCGTGACGGGTTTTCTTCCAGGGAGTTCCCTCTGGCGTGATGGAACGGATAGCAGCCTTCCACATCCGCCCGTCAAGTTTCAGGATGCCGACGGCGGTATCCTCCGTCACCTTCTCGACAGACGACAGGTCGCCGGGCGAGACAAGCGTGAGCGAAGGCACAGACGCGCCAGTCGTGGGGTTCTTGCCGCCATAGCAGCCGAAATAGAAGCGTCCATTCGCGTAGTCGACGGTCTGTATGCCGAGATTCGTCCAGCCGCTGTGCAGCACGTGGCGATCGACAAACCGGAATTCCGGCGTGTACTCGTAGACGTAGTTCTTGTCATGCGTGGGCGGCAATCCGCCAACTACGAAGAAATGCCCGTCCTTGTATGTCATGCCGCCCGCGCCGTGGCGCAGTTCGGGGACTTTCCAGCGCTTTACGAAGGAAAGGTCGTCGGCGTTGTAGGCATAGACCCAGCTGTCAGCCATGTCCTCCGTGTTGAACCGTCCGTGATTGACTGCGACGTACACCTTGCCATCTACGACACAAAGATCGCCATGATGCGTTTTCAGTCCCTTTGCAACAGCGAGCAGCTTTCCGTTCAGGTCTGTCCGCGCCAGTTCGACCGTGTGCGACCACCAGATGTTTGTACCGTCCGTGCAGACGCCTTGAAGGTGCGGCGGCCATTCACCCTCGCTAACGATGTCCTGCCGAGGCATCGACACGGCACCGAATGCCAGGCCATGGACAAAGGCAATCGCCAAAAGAGCTTTCTTCACGACATTCCCCATTTACAAAACCGATAATGGTGCGTATTGTACCATTTCCCCAACGGTCTTTGGACGGTCAGGGAGGGGCTTTCGCGTGTCGAGCAGGACGAGACTGTCATCGCCGATCTTGTCGCCGATCGGGTCTGGTGTTCCGGTACCTCTATGAATCGCAGAACGAGGTCGCCAAAAAGCTTCTGCCGAGAATCGCCGCCGCGCACATCGTGTCGGAACC
>CAYTWE010000006.1:0-65550 GCA_964440985.1 uncultured Lentisphaeraceae bacterium
CAATCATATGGCGATCCGTGCTGCGTCATGGGTCTGGAATCGTGGACGGCCTGCGGGGCGCGTGGACGTGTGTTCGACCTTGCGTTGTCCAAAGTCTGCTCCAATGCCTGCTGCCGTTCTTCCTCTTCACGCAGTTGCCGGGCTGATTTCTTCGGAATGACAATGCGACGAATCTCGCGATTTGATACAATAGCGGACATCATAGTCACAAGGCGGACGCCCGGTGCTGTGCAGTCCGCATGAACGCCGTCCGCATAAACAATGAGGAGCAGAAAAAATGAACAAGGTTCTTTTGGCTTTCGCAGCGGCGGGTTTCGCCGCGCTTTCCGGTTGCAAAACCGCTAACGTGCCGGCGCACGATACGCTGATATGCCATCGCGGCGAGTCGATCGACGCCCCGGAGAACACGATGCCCGCATTCCGCATGGCAGTCGATCGCGGTTTCGGGTTCGAGTGCGACATATATCTCTCCAAGGACAAGCAGCTGTTCACGTTCCACGACGGGGACCTCAACCGCACAAGCGGCGGCGTCCACAAGGAGAAATGCACCGAGGCGAGCTGGGCGGACACCGTATCGAAGATGAACGCGGGAGGCTGGGGCAAATGGAAGGGCACCGCCTACGACCCCACACGCCCTGCGCTTCTTGAGGAGGTGCTGACGCTGGCGCGTGACGGCAGGTACATCTACGTGGAGGTGAAGGGGAACGACCCGTCGTGGGTGCCGTACATCAAGGATGTGTTTGCGAAGCAGAAAAACGCGACGTCGGCCAACGTGCTGTTCATATCGTTCGGCGACAAAGTGTGCGCAGAGTTGAAACGGCAGATGCCGGAATATCGCGTCTACTGGCTCACCGGCGCAAACATCACCGCCGAGGCGGTCGTCGCAAAGCTCAAGGATATCGGTGTTGACGGCGTTGACATCCATTTCGATCCTGCGGTCGTTGACGAGGCGTACATCAAGAAGGTGCGCGATGCCGGCTTCATGTTCCATGTGTGGACGGTAAACGACCTCGCCAAGGCGGAGCTGGCGTTTTCGCGCGGAGCGGAGACGGTGACTACGGATTGCGCGAAGAAGCTTTTGGACGAGTACGTCGCCAAGTGATTCGTGCGTTGCGGGAAGGCGGATGCTCCGCCGTTTCCTGTGGACTAATGTGAATTGAAGGTTGAACGATGATGGGAAGCGAAGAGGAGATGCGCGGGTGCAGAGTGCTGCGAAGGGAGGAATGGCGGCCAACCGCCGAATCGCCCAGGCCTGACGTTTCGTTCCTTCCCATGCTTGAGCGCCGCAGGCTCACGGCCGTCGAACGCGCCGCACTGCACGTGGCGTGGCGCGTGTTCCATGGCGGCGGGGCTGAGGCGTCCGGTCTGCCGCCGCCGGGGGAAGTCCCCGTCGTGTTTGCGTCGCGCTGGGGCGAAATCGGCATAACGGCAAGGCTGATGCGTCAGGTGCATGACGAGGGGGAGATGTCGCCCGCCGGCTTTTCGTCGTCCGTACACAACGCCGCGCCAGGCGCCTGGTCGCTGTTCACGAAGAACAAGGCGCCGTATACAGCGATATCGGCGCGTGACAGGACATACGACATGGGGCTGCTTGAAGCGCGAGCGCAGATTGCGTCCGGAGCGCCGTATGTGCTGTACGTCTGTGCAGAGGAGGCTACGCCCGAGTGCTATGTGCCCGACTTCGGCGAACCTGTGCAACCACATGCTGTCGCGATGCTGCTTGCCGGGGGCGATAAGGGTTGAATGCCGCAGTGCGCATACTCCGGTCGGCGCTGTGCGCCCTGTTCTTCCTGATGTTCGGAATCGGCGGGCTTCTCTTCTCGCTGATTCTTCTCCTTCCTGTGCCTGCGCGGTTGGCGCGTACGATGATGTGGCTCCAGTTCCGCCTTTTCGTGTGGGGGGCTGGGGTGACGCGGCTTTTCGTTGTGGAGGCGTCACCGTCAGACCGTGAGAGGTTCAGGTCGTTCAAAGGTGCGGTTGTGGTGTCCAACCACATCTCACTCATTGATTTCGTGATTCTCGTGTCGATGGTGCGCGATGCCGTATGCGTGACAAAGGATGCAGTCGGGCGCAATCCGTTCATGCGCGTGATAGCGCGAAAGATACTCATCGTGAATGACGGGCCGGACGCCGTTTTGAGGCGTTCATGCGGACTGCTTGCCGGCGGCGCGAACGTAGTCGTGTTTCCGGAAGGCACACGCACTCCGGAGAATTCGCCATCGCACGTCTTCCGTCGCGGTGCGGCGCATCTCTCGCTTCGCACCGGTGCGCCGATTGAAACTGTGCGCATATCCTGCGATCCGCCTGTTCTCGGCAAACATCAGCCGTGGTGGGATGTGGGCGATCGTACGATAAGGTACACATTTCGCTATGCCGGACGAATAGATCCCGAGGCTGTGCGTTCCGGCGGATATGCGGCGCTCCGCGATGCGGCGAAGTCTCTGACTGACCGGGCCAGAAGGATGGTGTTCTGTCCATGAACGGGATTGTCGCAAGCGTGATCGTCCCGTGCAGGGACGCCGCGGCCACAGCGGCGGAGGCCGTTGCGAGTGCGCTTGCATCGGAACTTCGCGAGATCGAGGTCATCGCTGTGGATGACGGCTCGGTTGACGGCACCGCCGGAATCCTTGCGGATATTGCGCTGAATGATTCGCGTGTTTGTGTGTTGTCCTCCGGCGGACGCGGCGTGTCTGCCGCCCGGAACGCCGGATTGGATGCCGCTCGCGGCGAATACGTGTTCTTCCTCGATGCCGACGACATCGTGGAGCCGGCCATGTACAGACGTGCCGTGGATGCAATGCGGAGGGAGAATGCGGACTTCTGCCGCATTGCGCACGAGGAGACAGGCGTGGAAACCGGAAACAGCGTCCGCGTTGCGGCCGGGGCGCGGTTCAGGTGCGATGACGCTGAAGCAGTGCGCAAGAATCTCATTCCGTGCTTTTTCGGCTATTCGTTTGAGCAGGTGCGCGACTGGTATCGCGGAAAGCCTCTCCACTCTCTGCGGGCTCTCGGATCGGTCTGGTCGGGATGCTTCCGCATGGATCTCATCCGCCGAAACGGCATAAGGTTCGACGAGACTGTAGAGCTGTACGAGGATGCCATGTTCCTTTGCGAATATCTCCTCGCGTGCAGCCGCACGACGGCGATAGACGATTGCCTGTACCACTACCGGCTGTCAATGTCCGGCTCCATGCTGTCCAAGTCGTCGAACGCCGTGTTCTTCACGAACAAGCTGCGTCTTCTCGCCCGGCGCAAGGCGATCGATGCAAAATGCGGAGGGATGCTTACAGATCAGTACGCGGCCTCATGCGTGTTCTCGCTCCTTGAGCTCCTTGCCGCATCCTTCAGGATAAGGCATGGATTCCGCATTGGCCTGGTCGCGTTTTTTCGCTACGGAAAAGATCCGGTCGTCAGGGCGGCGCTGCGCGGATTTCCGCTTTCGCCGCGGAAACCGGCCCTTGCCGTGGCAGTTCCGCTCTGCCGTGCGTTCTTCCGTTTGCTTAGTTTTTTCAATTTTGGCACTTGACGCACTTAATGCCGAAGTGTATACTTTCCCCTCTTGAAGCCGCAAAAGGCGAGTGCCGAGCGCGGTTTACAGAAAAAAACAAGGACGAATCAAGATGGATATCTACTGTGGTAACCTGGCTTACGCCACTACCGATGACGGATTGAAAGCCGCTTTCGCGGCGTATGGCGAAGTTACCTCCGCCCGCGTTGTGACCGATCGCATGACCGGCCGCTCCAAGGGCTTCGGCTTCGTTGAGATGCCGGATGCAGAGCAGGCGACTGCCGCAATCGCAGCGCTCAACGGACACGACCTCGACGGTCGCCCGATCCGCGTGAACGAATCGCAGCCCAAGCCGCGTGACGACCGCCGTGGTGGCGGGCGTGGCGGCCGCAGCGGCGGCTTCGGCGGACGTGACCGCAACCGTGGCCCGCGTGACACTCGCTGGTAATGATCCGCATCCAAAGCGGAATAAGGAAGGGCGCGGACAGGTCCGCGCCCTTTTTTTGTGCTATAATAGGCATCCATGAAAACTGCACTCGTTCCATTGGCCGACGGATTTGAGGAGATTGAAGCGGTCGCCGTGATAGATGTACTGCGTCGCGGCGGCGTGGAGGTCGTAACCGCCTCCATCGGGGCTGACAGATGCGCGGTATCGGCGCACGGCATCCGCATGGAGACGGATGCCGCCCTGCGCGATGTGATCGACAACGATTGGGATGCGATCGTGCTGCCCGGTGGCGGCGAGGGCACGGCTAACCTCATGGCCTGTGAGGAGCTTGCCGTCCGTCTGCGTAGGCAGAAGTTCGATGACGGCGGGCTTGTGTGCGCAATCTGCGCCGCCCCCACGGTTCTTGCCGCCGCAGATGTCCTTGACGATGAGGACGTCACGTGCTATCCGAGCTGCGTCGGCGACATGGGTCGGCCCGTGGTGGATGCCCCGGCGGTGGCGGATGGGCAGATAATCACCGGCAGAGGCCCTGGCGCAGCGATCACGTTTGCGCTTGCGGTTCTTGCCCATCTTGCGGGAGAGGACGTGGCGCATGAGGTTGCGCACGGCATGGTGACTGTGCTATGAAAAACATTGTCGTGACATTTCTGGCCTTGGTGGGGGCCATCGCGCTTGCTGCGGGCGGCGTGTTTCTGTGGATGAACCGTCCGGGCAGGATGGCCGTATCCGTGAACGGCAGGGTGCTGACCGACCAGGAGCTGACCTGGCGCGCCAAGACGCTCATTCATGACGCAAAGCGCATGGAGCGGCTTCTCATCCCTGAAAGGCGAATGGATGAGGCGTTGAGGTACTATCGCCGGATGGCGGCGAAGATGTGGATCGTGAAGGAGGTCATGCTCGCTGCAGCCGTTGAGTCCGGCATGAAGGTTTCGCCTGAAGACGAGAAGACTTCGTTCAGCAAGGCCGAGGCGCAGCTGCGTTCGAGAAACATGACGATGGAGCAGTTCTTCAAGGAAGGCCCCATCCCGGAGGAGACGAAGCGCTCTGATTTCCGCGAGTCGGTGCTTATCGAGAAGTTCACGCGCCGCGAGATCGACGGCAAGCTGGGATTCGGGGCGAAGGAGATCGACGACAAGACGAAGGAGCTGCGCGAACTGAACGCCATTGCGTCCAAGGCCGGACGCCAGCCTCCGTACCGTACCGACAGGAAGAGCGTGATCGATGCCGTCCGGCAGGACAAGTACAACATTGCGTTCAGGGCGCTGTTCCGCGAACGTTTCGGGCGGATGTCAGTGGAGTGCCCTGCGTTTCCGGAGCTTGAGACCGTTGACGGGGTTTCGCCGTCGCGGTGAAAAAACGGTTGCGTACGCATATGCGATTAACTATAATCTGCGCCGTTTTTTGTACAGTCAAAGAAAGAAGGTGACCCATGAAGAAAGCGATGGTTTTGTTTGTTGTTGCCGTCATGGCGTTTTGCGCATCGGCTCGTCCTGGTCCAGGCCCTGGCCCGCGTCCAGGCCATGGTCCGCGTCCCGGACATTTTGGCGGCGGGCATCCGCCACCGCGTCATCATCATCGCGGCGGCGCAGCGTGGGGCATAGGCGCCGGCATCCTTGGCGCAGGTCTCGTCGCCTCGTCCATCTATGCCGCAACGCATCCGCAGCCCGTCGTTGTCTCCACTCCGCCGGTCGTGGTCACTCCGACTCCTGTCGTCACTCCGGCTCCGGTCGTGGTCGCACAGCCTGTCGTCACAACCGGACACTACGAAACACGCGCCCAGAACGTGTGGGTTGAGGGCCGCTATGTGGATCAGTACGTGAACGGCGTGGTGCAGCGCGTGTGGCAGCCTGGACACTACGAACAGGTGCAGACTCAGGTTTGGGTGCCGTGACGTCGGCGGACTTCTGCGAAGCTTCAGGTTGAGGGCATAGGAATTGGACAGCGAATTTCTCGTGTTTGACCGTGTGACGAAGCGCTTTGGCGCCCTCACGGCCGTAGACAACGTATCCATCTCAATCAAGAAGGGCGAGTTCTTTTCGCTGCTCGGCCCGTCGGGTTGCGGAAAGACGACGCTTCTCAGGATGCTTGGCGGTTTTGAGCGCCCTGACAGCGGGCGCATCTACCTTGACGGCAAGGACATAACGGATGATCCGCCGAACAAGCGCCGTGTGCACACGGTCTTCCAGAACTATGCGCTTTTTCCGACAATGACGATCTGGGACAACATCGCGTTCTCCCTCCGGCTCCAGAAGAAGCCGAAGGAGGAGGTGGAGGAGACCGTTGACGCGATGCTTGAGCTGATCCGCATGGGGGAGCACGCATGGAAGTATCCGAGCATGCTCTCCGGCGGACAGAAGCAGCGCGTCGCCATCGCCCGCGCCCTCGTCGATCGTCCGCAGGTGCTGCTCCTCGATGAGCCGCTTGCCGCCCTTGACCTGAAGCTTCGTCAGCACATGCTGCTTGAACTTGATACGATACACGATCAGGTTGGAATCACGTTCATATATGTCACGCACGACCAGGGCGAGGCCATGTCGCTTTCAGACCGCATAGCGGTGATGAACAGCGGACACGTGGAGCAGCTCGATACGGCGGCGAAGATATACGAGGCCCCGAAGTCGGCGTTTGTCGCATCGTTCATCGGCGACACCAACTTCTTCGAGGGGACGATCGTGTCGGAGGAGGGCGACTACTGCACGATCTCCGTGGCGGGATTTGCGAGCGTCTGCGCGTTCAACGACCGTAAGCTTGCCGTGGGGCAGAGCGTCCACCTCTCCGTAAGGCCGGAGAAGATTCGCGTCACGCTTGCACCGCCGCCGCCGGAGAAGGGCGCCCGCATAAACGTGTTCGAGTCCACGGTGAAGGATGTGATCTATCAGGGTGTGTACACGAAATACTGGCTTGAGTCCGTCGGCAAGCGGGTGCAGGCGCTGAAGCCTCATTCCCGCTTTCTCCTTGACCAGGAGACAATCACATGGAACGACAAGGTCTACATGTGGTGGCATCCGGACGACGGCTACATGGTTGAGGATTCCGCAAATGAAAACGTTCACTGATCCGCAGCGTCTGCAGAAATGGTGCTCCGCCCGCCGCATGGCAGGCGCGAAGGTCGCTCTTGTGCCGACAATGGGTGCGCTGCACGAAGGGCATCTTTCGCTGATCGCCGCCGCCAGGCGGGCCGGCGCGGACGAGATAGTCGTCTCCGTATTCGTGAACCCGACCCAGTTCGGCCCAAACGAGGACTACGCAAAGTATCCGCGTACGGCGAAGGCCGATTCGGCAAAGTGCCGCAAGGCGGGTGCTACGGCGATATTCTTCCCGACGCCGTCCAACATGTATGCCGCCGACCATTCCGTGTGGGTGGAGGAGGATGGCGCACTTTCCGGATGCCTGTGCGGGGCGCGTCGTCCTGGACATTTCCGAGGGGTGTGCACCGTTGTCGCAAAGCTGTTCAATCTGGCGCACCCGCATATCGCGGTGTTCGGGCAGAAGGATTTCCAGCAGGCTGCAATCATCAAGCGCATGGTGCGCGACCTGAACTTCGATGTCAACGTGGTTGTCGCACCGATCGTCAGGGAGCCGTCAGGCCTTGCGCGGTCATCCCGCAACGAATACCTTTCGGCGGAGGAGCGTGAACGCGCCCTGGCCATTTCGCGGTCTCTCGCCGCGCTGAAGCCCGGCCCATGGGCGAAGCAGCGGCGCATTGCCGAGCGAAACCTCGCGGACAGCGGGCTGAAGGTCGATTACGTGGAGGCGGTGGACGCCGAAACGCTGAAGCCGGTGAAGTCGGTGCGCAATGGCGTGGCGGTGCTTGTCGCCGCGTATGACGGCAGGACGAGGCTGATAGACAACCGCCTGTTCACGTGACGCGCCGGCGCCGGGCGGCAAATGGCATTTCATCATTTAAGCATCAGGAGAGGAAACAATGAAACTTCAGGGAACAATCACTGCGATGGTCACGCCATTCGCCAAGGACGGCTCCGTCGATTACGGACGCCTTGCGGAGTTCGTCGACTGGCAGTGCAGAAACGGCGTAGAGGGGCTTTGCCCCGTCGGCACGACAGGCGAATCGCCCACATTGGATCATGTCGAACACCACAAGGTGATTGAGGAGACGATCAAGAGCGCAAACGGACGCGTGAAGATAATCGCCGGCACGGGCGCGAACTCCACGGCCGAGGCGGTGTCACTCACGAAGGCCGCCATCGCGATGGGCGGCGCGGATGCCTGCCTGCAGGTTACGCCGTACTACAACAAGCCGAACGCCGAGGGGCTGTACCGCCATTTCATGACAATCGCCGACCTTGGGCTGCCCGTTGTCCTGTACAACGTGCCGGGCCGCGCCGGACGTGAGCTGCCGATCGATGTTGTCGTTCGCCTTTCCGCACATCCGAACATAGTCGCGATAAAGGAGGCTGCCGGCTCCGTCGAGCGCGTGAGCGCACTCAAGACGCGCTGTCCCGACCTGACCGTCCTTTCGGGCGACGACTCACTCGCGCTTCCCATGATCTCCGTCGGCGCGTCCGGCGTGATATCGGTGGCGTCGGACGTGATGCCGCGTGAAGTGAGCGACTTCGTGCGCACCGCCCTTGCGGGTGACATGGCGACTGCGCGTACGCTGCACCTCAAGTACTACAGGCTGTTCCACAATCTCTTCATCGACACCAATCCGGTCATGGTGAAGGAGGCTCTCGCCATGCTCGGCAAGATCGACCTTGCGTACCGTCTGCCGCTCTGTGAGACCACGGCGGCGAACCGCGCCGAAATGGCCGATACCCTCAAGGAGCTGGGGGTGCTGAAATGAAGGTTGCGATACTTGGAGCGGCCGGCCGCATGGGGCATATGCTCTGCGACCTGGTGGACAGGTCGGAGACGCTTGAGCTTGTCGCCAAGTGCGACATACGCGAAGACTATCCGCGCACATGGCCTGTCGGGACGGAGGCGGTGATCGACTTCACGTTCCACGAGGCGGTTCCCGCGAACATAGCGAAGGCCGCAGAGGACGGCGTTGCGTACGTGCTTGGCACAACCGGCCTGACGGCGGAGGAGCAGGGCGCAGTCGATGCGGCGGCGAAGCGGATTCCGGTCGTGCAGAGCGGAAACTTCTCGCTTGGAATCAACCTTCTGCTTGGGCTTGTGAGAAAGGCTTCGGAGATACTCGGTGAGGAGTACGACTGCGAAGTGGTCGAGATGCACCACCGCCACAAGAAGGACGCCCCGTCCGGTACGGCGCTGATGCTTGCTAAATCCGCCGCCGCAGGGCGCGGACAGAACTTCGACGACGTCTCGGTGTTCGGACGCGAAGGCATCATCGGTGAGCGCCCCGTCGGCGAAATCGCAGTCCACGCAGTGCGCGGCGGCAGCGTAATCGGCGACCACACCGTGATGTTCGCGGGAGACGTCGAGCGCGTTGAACTCGTCCACAAGGCCCAGACCCGTGAGGCGTTCGCGGCAGGAGCGCTTCGCGCCGCGCAGTGGGCGAGCGGAAGGAAGCCCGGCCTGTACAATATGCGCGACGTGCTTGGTCTGTGAGATTTTAGGGCGGAATGCTGAACGGTTGAACGGATGAAGATTGTCGCAGGACTTGGAAATCCCGGCAGGGAATACGAATCTACGCCTCACTCCATCGGTTTCGAGGTGGCGGACGCCGTTGCGCGGGAGATGGGCGAGACGTTCAGGCGGTCAGCGTCCGGCAAGGGTGACTTCGCAGAAGGGCGTTTCGCCGGCGGCAAGATTCTTGTGGTGAAGCCGATGACGTTCATGAACCTGTCCGGGGATTGCATCGCGCCGGCCGTGAAGTACCGCAACGCATCGCCGGCCGATCTTGTGGTCGTGTCGGACGACATAGACCTCCCCGTCGGGCGCATACGCATACGCCGGGGCGGAAGCGCGGGCGGACACAACGGATTGAAGTCCGTCATCGAACGGCTCGGATCGCCGGATTTCGTGCGGGTGCGCATAGGTGTCGGAAGAAACCGCAACGACCGCAGCGAAGTGATCGGACACGTCCTCGGAAAGTTTTCTCCGGAGGTTCGCAGGCAGATGGACGAAAAGATTGTTCCGGCGGCAGTGAAGGCTGTGGAGCAGGTGCTGTCGGATGGGCCTGACGCCGCGATGAACGTCTGGAACGGACAGGATCTGTGCGCATAGGCGCCGCATGAACATAAACATGAACACAAAAGGGAGAACAGAGCGATGAACAGAATGGTTGTGCTTGCGTTTGCGGCTGTCGCGTCCATGGGGCTTTATGCTGCGGCAGATGGCGAGGATGTCCTCGAAAGGAGTTTGCCGTCCGTGTTCGGCAAGGCGGCGACGCACTACCGCGCACTTGATGCGTCGGCGGCGCAGCGCATGAAGGACGCAAAGGGAAAGGCGCGTCTGCCGCACGGCTTCAAGCGGACGAAGGACGGAAATGCGGAACTCGATATGCGCGAGATCTACGAATGGACGTCCGGACACTTCCCCGGCTCTCTTTGGTATCTCTACGAGGCCACCGGGGATGCGTTCTTCCGCGACCGCGCAACGGTCTGGACTGAACTTCTTGAGCCGGTTGCGGACTACGACGGCAACCATGACGTCGGCTTCATGACGTACTGCTCCTACGGAAACGCCAGACGGCTTCTCAAGACGGATAGGTATGATGCCATCCTCTGCCGTGCGGCGGAGTCGCTCTGCCGCCGCTATTCGCCGCTGCTCGGTCTCATCCGCAGCTGGGGGCGCATCGACGACAAGGATCACTTCCTCGTGATTCCGGACAACATGATGAACCTTGAGCTGTTGATGTTCGCGTCAAAAAGCTCCGGCAATTCGCGTTTCTCGGACATCGCGAGATCGCACGCGACGAAGACGATCTCGAACCACTTCCGCGACGATGGCGGCACGTACCACGTACTCGACTACGATCAGCGGCCCGGATTCGTAGGCTCTGTGCAGGACATCCGCCGCGGGCAGGGGCGTTCATGCCGGACGGCGTGGAGCCGCGGGCAGTCCTGGGCGATCTACGGCTACACGATGATGTACCGCGAGACGAAGGATCCCGCGTATCTTTCCTTTGCGCAGAAGGTCGCGGATTTTGCGATCAACAATCCGAACATGCCGGAAGACGGCATTCCGCACTGGGACTATGGCGCACCGGGCGAGGAGCGCGACTCCTCCGCCGGTTCAATCATGGCTTCAGGTCTGCTTGAGCTTTCAACCTTCGTCAAGGGCAGGAAGGGCGCGGAATACCGTGCGTTCGCGGTCAAGCAGCTGACGTCGCTCTCCTCTCCAGCCTATTTCTCCGAGGGTGATGAGATCGGACACTTCCTTCTCAAGCATGGCGTAGGCCACAAGCCCGGCCATTCTGAGGTCGATACGCCGCTCAACTATGGCGACTACTATTTCCTTGAGGGGCTGCTGCGCTTCAGGAAACTTCGTGCCGACGGCAGCCTGTAATCGGATGCTTCGCCGATGACCGTCGGAGATGTGGCTGGAAAGGTCGGCGGCAGGATCGCCGTTGATGCGCCTGACGCGGAGGTGACGTGCGCATACTCCGGCGATCTGCTTTCAGACGTGATGGGACACGCCGGAGACGGTGCGGCGCTCATCACCGTCCAGAATCACCTGAACACCATAGCGGTATGCACACTTGTAGGCATACCGCTGATTGTCATATGCCACGAACGCCCCGTTCCGCCGGACATGGCGGAGGCGGCGGAGCGTGAAGGCGTCGCAATCGTCACAACTCCGCTGTCGCAATATGCCGCCGCATTGGCCCTCAGTGAACTTCCGCCATGCGAACGTTGACCGGTATTGCGGAAGCCGACGACAGGATGCGGTGACACCGATATGCACGCCACTCTGTCAGACATAATTGCGGATACGGCGCAGAACTCGATAGAGGCCGGCGCGGGCAGAATTGAGGTGTCCGTCACGGAGAACGACGGACGCATACGGGTTGAGATCGTCGACAACGGCAAAGGCATGGATGCGGCGACGGTTGGCAGGGCTTTCGACCCGTTCTGCACCGAGGCAGGAAAGCACGACAGGCGCAGGGTCGGGCTTGGCCTTCCGTTGCTGAAGCAGACGTGCGAGGCCTGCGGCGGAGACGTAAACCTGACGAGCGAGAAGGGCGTGGGCACGAGACTTTCGTACAGTTTCGACGCCGCCAGCATCGACCTGCCGCCGATGGGGGACATCGCCGAAACGGTGTTGACGCTCTTCAACTATCCAGGCGACTTCGAGCTTGTGTTCAGCCATTCAAAGGGCGGCGGGTCGTACGACGTTTCAAGGCGCGAGCTTGCCGAGGCCGTCGGCGGCCTGGAATCGGTGGAAGGGTTGTCGCTCGCCCGCGAATTCCTGCAATCGCAGGAGAGTGCGCTTTCTCATCCGGCGATTTGATATAATCGTCTGGCAACCACCATTGATTAACTGTAAAGGAAAAGACATGATAGACATGAACAGGCGTGGGTTTATTCTTGGTGCGGCGGGTGCGCTTGGCGCCTTGGGCGGCGGATGTTCGGGCTTCCCGCTCATCGGCGGCGAAAGGCGCAGACGCGTGATGGACTACTGGTGCACCTGGGAGACGCAGGTTTCCTTTGCCGATCGTGCCAGGCGGCTGCCGGAGAACAAGGGGCGCGACCTGCGCAACAGCGACTTCCTCAACGAGGATCTGCTTTTTGGAAATCATGCGTGGGTGAACCTTTTCCCGGGAGCGCGGCAGGATATGGTTCTGCTGTTCGATGCCGGCTGGGACTATCCATACGGCACCAATCGCCAGGCGAATGGCGGACGCGGCATATCCGCATACGGCTCGATGAAGCCCGACCCCGTGCGTTTCCCTTCGCTGAAGGGGACGAACGTGCAGAAGCTGATTGCGCTGCGCCGACGCATTGAGGATGCAGGATGGGGCGGACTTGGACTGTGGGTCGCTCCGCAGAAGTGTGGCGAATGGCGCGGCGCTCCGTTTCCGAAGGATGTGCTGATCGAGGACATGAAGTGGAAGCTCGCGGAATCGCAGGCGGCCGGCATTGCGTACTGGAAGGTCGACATAGGCGTCCATCAGGGCGACATATGGTACTGCCAGACGTTGAGCGCACTCGCCGACGAGTATGCGCCGGATGTCGTAATCGACCATTCGTGCGCGTTCGCGAATCCGATGAACGGCGTGGCGCATCCGCACATCTATGCCGCGAACGTTGAAGGCCCGGAGCGGTTCATCGGAAAGACCGGACGCATGATCGGCGTTCCGGGGTTCGAGCCTTGGGATGGGGTCAACCCGAACGCGAGCGAGGCCCCTGCGAGGATGTCCGTGCGCGAACTCTACCTTGGACTGATGAAGGGTGCGGATTCATTCCGTTCGTACGATACGCTCTATCCGATGGACGCACTCGCTGCGCTTGAACGCGGCGTCTTCGAGCTTCAGTGCGCGGATTCGCTTGGCGGATCCTGCGCGATAAACGTGGAGGACAATCCGCTTATCGGCGCGGCGCTCGGTGTCGGAATCGGCGTGATGCGTTCCGTCTACAACGAGGAGTACGAGGTCGAGGCTCCGGAGCCCCGCAAGCGGCGCATGGCAGAGATAACCCGCGCCGTGCGGTGGCACGAGCGGGCGCCGGTTTTCGGAAGCGACGTTGGATGCCCCGTCCGCTTCTCAGAGGAGACGGCGGAGGAATCCTGGAAATTCGAGAAGAATTCAACATGGTGGCCGTACGTATTCGGCAACACGTACTTCCAGCGCTGCCCGGCAGTCGTGTCGCGTGGCATCGCCCTGCCCAAAGTCGCGTACAGTGGACAGGAGCGTCCTGCCGTGATCGCTTCGCGCAATCCGCTCACCGGCGCACTCTCCGTCGCATCGCTGCCGTTCCTCACGGTCGGCAAGGGGCGGCATACGCCGTTGGCCGACATTTCGCTCGATGCCGCGCTTGAGCATGGAACTCCACTCGGCGTGTTCGGCGACGTGAAGTCCGTCACGCTTCGCGACGGCACTGCAGGACGGCCTGTGTTCGCAATGGATCTTGCCGGTGGACGGATGCACGACATCACGGACGCCTGCCGCCGCACGGATGGATACGTCACAATTCCGGGCGAAAGGCTCTCCGCGATCGGCCGCGAAATGAATGCGTCCGGCGACTGCTCGTCCCCCGGCGTAGAGATTGCGGTATAGCCGCAAATCTCCATGCCACCGCATAGGCCATGCAACGGCGGATCGGTTTGACTTGCAGAAAAAAAAAATGATATCTTGATTGCCGTTTCCAGAAAGAAGGGTTGTCGTCAGTGAAAGAGAGGATGTCGTCAATGTGCAAGGAAAAAAAAATTGTGCGGACAGTGTCGGTGGCATCCGTCCTGTGCGCACTGCTGTGTTCTCTGCCGATGATGGCGAAGGCAGATGTCGGCGATGAACGGCTTGAGTTCATCGCAACCACCGGCACCCAGTGGATTGACACCGGCTTGCGGCTGAATTTCAAGCGGTCGCACTTCCGCGTCAACTTCCGCGTCGCGGAGCGTCCGACGGGACGTGTCGCGCTCTGCGGGGCGCTGTCCGAGAAGGACAACGTGATGGGGTACAGCAACGGAACCCGTCGCTCGTTTGCCGTTCGGTTAGGTTCGGATGTCGAAAATGGGCAGATCTGCCACCGGGTGTATCCGAGCTTTACCGGAAGTGAAGACGGAGGATACCGCTATCCGGCTACGGGGAGTTATCTGGAGGGCGCGGCGCTTGAGGCCGAGGGAACCCTGGCGTATGCGCTGTTCAACGGATATAAAACCGGTGGCTATTATGACAGCTCCCGGCCGGACGAGATATTGGGAGAGGGCAAGTCGTTCTATCTCGGCAACGTCAACAATGCGGGAGAAGGCCTGCTGACGCCATCCGGGCAGATGCCGAAGATCCACTGGTACGGCGCAAAGTTCTGGACGGACGGCGAACTGGTCGGCGACTTCATCCCTGTCCGGCGCGACGGCGTGGCGGGGTTCTTCGACACCGTGACGCAGCGGTTCTTCCCAAGTCAGGGGGAAGAGCCGTTCGTCGCGCCGAACCGCGTGGCGTGGACGGGCGGAGGAGACGCTTCGGACTTCTCGGACGGGAACAACTGGAACGGCGGGGCGGCGCCGTCCACCATCGGGGACGTCGCCCTCTTCCCCGCAGGCGCGGAGATCGGCGCGACGTTTTCGGACATCGGCACGTTCTTCAACAAGCTGGGTGCGGTGCATCTCGCGGGGGAGGATACGCTGTTTGCGGTGACGTCCGCGACGGTGGACGTCTCGATGTACACCCCGGTCTTCGGAACGGGCGTCTACCGCGTCGCATCAGGTTCGGAAGCCGTCAACTACAAGGTCTATGCCGACAGCGGACTGTTCGACGGCACGTTCGAGTTCACCAACGCCGCCAAGTACGTGTCGCTGTATGTCCCTAACGCGGCGGGTGTCGACGGCAAGGCGACGGCCTGCTTCTACGCGGATGGCGTCCGCCGTCTTGAGCTTTGCCAATGGGCACGCTCGCGGGCACACTGGCGGATGACCAAAACCGGGCAGTTTGTCTTCTCGAACGTGGAAGGTGGAATGACAGGCAGCCTTGCGTTTACCGACGGATATTCCGGTACGCTCGCGTTTCATGCAAACGGCATGTTTGATTTCGACTTTGACTGCTCGATCACGAACGAATTGGCCGAGCGGCGCACCGTCTACCTGCTCTCCGGCCGCTATCGGATGGGCGACGCATCCAAGCCGAAGCATTTTGGCAAGATGCAGATTCAGGTGCAGGATCTCACGCTGAATGCGCCTGTGGCCTTTGACGTGCAGGGATCGGATTACACGCCGTACAACCAGTGCAACATTGCGTTCACGGCAGACGGAGACGCCCGTCTGCTGTTCGGCGCGACGAACGTGCTTCAGGACACTGTCTTCCTGCTGCTGGGATATGCAAGGCCGGTCAGCGATCGCAGAAAGTGCGTAGTGGATCTCAACGGATTCGACCAGCGCATCGGTACGCTGTGCGTCTATTCCAGTGGGTTTGACGCGAATGAGGTCTGGAACACGAACCTCGTGCTCAGGTCCGAAAGCCCGGCGACGCTCACCGTCTGCGGTTCGTTCCGCAGCGACAACTCCATGGTTGACAACGTCAACATGAAGAGTGTGTTTCCCGGGCGGGTCGGCGGTGCGCTGTCCGTGGCGCTTGACAGTCGTGAGGACGTAAATTCCGGCCCGATGTTCGACGGGGCCGGTTCGGTTCTGTTCAACAATCCGCTCAGCGACACGACCGGGTCTCTCGTGGCGAATCGCGGTACGATTCGCGTCCTGCAGAGCGGCGCATTTTCGAACCTTTCGAGCGTTGTCGTCTCGGACGAGGGGATTGTGCAGGTCGATACGGCGGATGTCGGAAACGGCAACGAGGACTTCTTCGTGAGCATCACGAACGCGACGACGGCGAGGCTCTCCATATCCTCCGGCGTCACGCTCAAGGCGAACCGCGCATACGCAAACAAGCATTGGTTGGCGAAGGGTCGCTGGTCGTCAACGGCGTCGGACGGTGTGCAGCAGTGTGCCTATCTGTCGGGAGATGGCATACTTGAGGTTGAAGAGTACGGTGGCCCGATAGGGATGAGGGTGATTCTGCGATAGATTCGCGCAGAGGCGGATTTTGCATGACAATGCTGTTAAGCGGCAAGGAATGAATGACATGAAAAATAGGATTGGATGCGTGGCGCTGTCGGCGGCAATGGCAGCGTCGGTCTCGCTTGCGGCGGAGATGCCGCCTCCGGAGTTCAGGGTTCCGAAGATGTCGAAGGCGCCGGTCATCGACGGCGTCGTGGACGAGACGGAATGGGCGGAGACCGTCGGATCGTTCGGCTTCTGCACGTACCCGACGGATACGATGTTCCAGATGAAGTCGAGGTTCTGGATTGGACGCACGGCGGACAGGCTTTATGTCGCGAGCGTCTGCGCAATCGGCCCGAACGGCCTGCTGAAGGAGACGCCCCGCCGCAACAGGAGCCAGAAGTGCCTTTTGGACGACACGTTCGAGCTTGTCTTCGTTCCCGACGTTACGGCGTCTGCGCCGGATGTGCGCCATGCGATGGTCAACTTCAACGGCGCCTATTTCGTCGAGGCCCAGGTCAACGGCGCGATGGCGGCATGGAATCCGCGCACCATGGAAACCCGCTCGACCGAACGCGACGGGTTCTGGCATTTCGAGCTGTCCATCTCTCTCGACGAGATCGGATTCCTCAATGCGCCCGCCGATGCCCATGCGCTGCGCCTTTGCCGCAACTGGAAGGGGGCGTATTCCACTTGGGGCGTTGTGTCGTCCGTGCGGCCCAACGACGGCGGGTTCTTCTCTTCGTACAAGACCATTCCCCTTGTGTTTGACGATGAGGCGCCGGCCGTCCAGTTCGTCGATGTCGAGTCCGACGACGATGTGCACTGGACGACGGAACTGCGCATGGCGAACACGTCCGGCCGCGACCGGTCGTTCAAGGTGCGCGTCGAGGGCCGCCCCGTGAACTCGCAGCCCGGCATGACGGTGGCGGACGTGACCCTGAAGGCGGGCGAACGGCGCACGTTCAAGGCGTCAGGGCCGATACTCAACGACGAAAAGGTCGACCTTGCGGCGGAGGTGCTGCCGGCGGACGGGACGCGCCCGTATTTCTTCCGGCGCACAGTATGGCGTCCAAACGCGCCTAAGCCGGAGTGGGTGGGGAGCGGTGCTTCCGCCTCGGCGATGAAGTTTGATTTTGCGTATTTCCCGTCACATTCCAAGATGCGGGTGCGGGCGGATCTCTCGGCAGTGGCGAAGCGTCCGGCGGACGTGTCGGTGACGATCCGGGACGCGAAGGACGCCGTGCTCGCCGCCCGCCGGCTCGCGCTCGCGAAGGACGGCGTTGCGGACGAGATCTGGGCCATTCCCGATCTCAAGGAGGCGACGTTGCGTAGCGGCGATGGCGGCTACACCATCACGGCAGAAGCGGCGGGCGTGGAGAACGGCACGGTGAAGAAGGCGTTCCGGCGCGACGTGTTCGAGTGGGAGGGCTTTGCGGGCGGGACGTCCGCGACGGTTCCGGCTCCGTTCACGCCCGTGGAGCGGAAGGATGGGCATGTGCGTGTTGTCCTGCGCGACCATGAGGTCGACGAACTGGGGCTTTGGCGGCAGGTGACGGCCGCGGGCAAGCCGATTCTGGCGCGTCCTATGCGGCTTGTCGGCGACGGGAAGGTGTCTGCCGTTTCCGAATGGGACATCGACGGTATGATGAAATGGAATCTGACGCTCGGCGCAGGGCGGCACACGTCGCTCCGGCTTGAGATTCCGATCCGCGCCGAGCGCGCGACGCTCATGCACGCCTGCGCCGACGGAATGCGCTACAACTACGCTGGCGAGGTGCCGAAGGGTCGCGGGCGCGTCTGGCGCTCCTCGCAGGCGCCGCACACGTCGATCGTCGGGAACTACCTGCCGTATGTGTGGATCGGCGGCCCGCTGCGCGGCATCGCCGTCTATGGCGAGAACGACAGGGGCTGGGAGATCGCCCCGGACGCGGAATGCTACGAGATCGTGCGCGAGGACGACGGGACGGTCACGCTCGTCGCGAACATCGTGCAGAAGCCGGTCGAACTCGCCGCGCCGCGTACCGTCACCCTGGCGTTCCAGGCGACGCCGATCAAGCCGATGGAGCGCAACTGGCGCGGTTCGGACATCGGCGACCTCGTCGGTGCCTGCTACTACTGGGGCGGGCTGACCGCGTATGACGAGGTGCAGCCGTTCAACGGGACGGACGAGTTCTGGCGCAAGATGGGAGAGGCGCGGAAGACAGGGAAGGCCGACAAGGCGTACGTGGAGCGGATGATCGCCGACTACATGGCGCTGATCCCGACGAACAACGCGGCGCAGCGCGAGGCGCGTCGGCGCACGATCGTCGCGCACTTCAATTCGGGCATGAACGTGTCGGCGGGCACGTTCGCCACCGGGAAGAAGCTTGTGTTCTACACAAACGGACGCGGTGTGCGCCTCGGCTCGCCGGCCGGGACGACGTTCTGCGACGAATGGACGGTGGAGCCGTTCTGGAAGCGTCCGTTCGCGTTTGACACGACGCGCAGCTACAGCCTCGACCCGAACAGGGCGTATCTCGACTACGCCGCGTACTGGTGGGAGCGGATGATCGCCTCCGGCGCCTGCGACTATCTCTATTGGGACGATGTGTTCTGCCAGTCGAACTTCGACCTCGTGGGAACGGACGCCTATCGTCTGCCGGACGGCGACATACAGCCCGCGAGCGGCATCTTCAGGATGCGCGAGCAGATCCGGAGATGCGCCGTGCTGCAGGCGGAGCACGGCTGGCCGTGCCGGAAGAACTGGGTGCACATGACGAACACCGCATTGGCTCCGGTGCTGGCGTTTGCGGGCATGAACTACGATTGGGAGGATGTTGCGGGCGACACGGCGCTTCAGGAGAGGTATTCGCGAGCCGGCATCTTGGCCGCGTCGATCGGGCGTCAGTTCGGAAACCAGGTCGCGGTGATGGGGTATTTCTCGACGAAGGATACGGCGAGCGAAAAGCTCAAGTGGCTTCACCGCACCGGCGTCGGCGCGTGCCTGACTCATGAGGTTCAGTGGCGTCGGGTCGCGGAGTGGCGGACGGCGAACAAGCTGCTCGGCGACTGGGGCTACCGGGCGGACGGAACGACGGTCTGGAACTACTGGGATGAGGACGTGCCGTTCCCTGTCGCCGTCTCCGGCGGCGAAAACGCCGCGTTGGCGATGGCGCGGAACGGCGAGGCCGTAGTGGTCGTCTCCGACTGGGGCAAAGGCGGCGACTATCGGCTGAAGCCGGACGCCGCGGCGCTCGGCCTCCCTGCGGGATTCAGGGCGTTTGACATGGAGACCGGCAAGGAGCTGGCGGTGAATGACGGTGCGGTGTCCGTTGCGCTGAAGCGGCTCGACTACGTGATCGTAAGGTTCGCGAAATGAGGATGTCTGCCATGAAAAGACTGGCATTGGCCGCTGTCGCGTCCGTTTCGGCCCTGTGCACATCCGGTGCGACGAGCAGCCCCGTGTGCGCGATCTATCCGAACCACATAACCTTCCACCTCAATTTCGACGACGGCTCGGCTGAGCCGTCGATCGGCGACGTCAAGGCCGGCGGGCAGAAGCCCGTAATCGGCGACGGCGGGATGTTCGGAAGCAAGGGACTGCACGCCGGCACGGTTCGATATCCGATGCCGAAGGGACAGCGAATCTTCGACACGACAAAGCCGGGTACGCTCGTGTTCTGGCTAAAGGTGTCGGAGACGCCGCACCCAGTCCTGTCCGATGCTCTGGATTCAGCCGGGAAACCCGTCGAGATTGAGCCTGGCGAAACATATTTCCACGGCGAGTGGTCTCAGGCGAAGCGGATGCTCGTGTTCAAGCAAGGTGCGCTGAAGTGGGGCGAGGCGCCTATCGCGACATACTACCATGCGCCGACGCAGGATGGAAAGAACAGGTCTGCCAACGTCGGGCTGCCGTGTTCCCTCAAAGGCTGGAATCCAGGCGAGTGGCGAATGGTCGCGGCGAAGTGGCGGCAGGACGCGATTTCCATCTCAATCAACGGTTCGCCGTTCAAGACCATGGATTCGGGCGGCGTGATGGGGCCGTTCTTCGGATCGATCGGCTTCGGGCTGTCGCCGATGAAGGGCGAGAAGACCAGCAATTACGTCATGGACGAATGCACCATCCTGGATTTCGGGATGTCTGACGAGCAGGTCGCGACGCTGCACCGCGACTACCGCGACGTGATGGCGGGAAAGCCTCTCCGCACGAAGTACGATCCCGAGTTCGAGGAGCCGGAGTGGATGAAGTCTCCCTCGCGCACAGTGTTCCGCTTTGCCTACTATCCGTACGAAAACACGGTTCACGCCTATGCGGACATCTCCGCCTGCGACGGCTTCGGCAAGGTGCGCACACTTGCGCTTTCCGTCGAGGAGAAGGGCGGGCGCGTCGTCGCGAAGCGGCAGTTCGCGGTTGGACGGGACGGCAAGGCCGACATCATTTGGAGCGGGCTTCCTGAACTTGACGGAGAATACGTGTGCCGGCTTGAATGCGCCGGGCTTCCGGAGGCGAAGGCGTCGCAGGGATTCGTCCGCCGCCGGTTCGAGTGGGAGCGCAACAGGCTCGGCCGCTCCGGCGCCGTGCCGGCGCCGTTCACGCCCGTCGTCCGCAGCGGCAAGTGGATCGGAAAGAAGCGCGTAAGTGTGCTCCTTCGCGACCATACGATTGGCCGCCACGGACTGTGGGAGCAGGTGGAGGCGGCCGGCAAGCCGCTGTTGGCGCGGCCGATGCAGATCGTCTCCGACCGGAAGCTGCCGAAGGTGTCGGCGGAGAGCGAGTGGGATGTTGACGGCATGATGACGTGGCGGCTCAAACTGCCGCCGGGCAACTACGGAAAGGTTCGTCTTGAAATACCGATGCGCAGGGAGCGGGCCTGGCTTTTCCATCCTGTCGCCGACGGATTGCGGAGCAATTTCGCGGGCGCGATTCCGCAGGGGAGCGGCGTGGTGTGGGATTCCGCCAAGTACCCGCGCAACACGATTGTCGGAACGTATCTTCCGTACGTGTGGCTCGGCGGGCCGCTGCGGGGCATTGCCGTGTTCGGCGAGAACGACAGGGGATGGATCGTGGACGGCAAGACGCCCTGCTACGAGATCGTGCGCAGGGGAGACGAGGTGTGCCTCGTGCTCAACATCGTCCAGACGCCGACGCGCATCGATGCGGCGCGAACGGTCAAGATCGGCTTTCAGGCGACGCCGGTCAAGCCGATGCGCGAGAACTGGAGGGCGATCGACCATGGGTTGCTGCTCGGCGCCTGCTATTACTGGGGCGGGTTCTGGGACAGCCACAGCGTGGAGCCGTATGACCAGACGGACGAGTTCTTCCGCGTGATGGGCGAATCGCGCCGCACGGGCAAGTTCAACAAGGAGTTCCTTGAGCGCAGTGTGCGAGACTATCCGTATCCGTTCGAGAAGGGTACGAAGGAGTACGAGGATCATGTAAGGCGCATCCGTGCGCATTTCAACAACGGGCTTGCGAATTCGGCAAGCAGAGGGTTCAAGGATGCGTTCGTGTTCTACACCAACGGGCGGGGAGTGTTCTACGGCGACGCGAAGGGGCAGGGCGCCACGTTCTGCAACGAATGGAGCAGATGGGAGTTCATGGACAGGGATTTCACGCCGCTGTCGAGACGGGCGTACGACCTCGACCCCGTTGAAAGCTACCGCGACCACGCAGCCTGGTGGTACGAGCGGATGATGTCCACCGGCGCCTGCGACTACCTGTACTGGGACGACGTGTTCTGCCAGTCGAGCTTCAACGTTGTGCAGACGGATGCCTACCGTCTGCCGTCGGGGCAGATACAGCCGAGTTCGGGAATCTTCAACATGAGGAACATCGTAAAGCGTTGCGCCGTGCTTCAGGCGGAGATGGGGCGCGATACACGCGGCAACTGGGTGCACATGACGAACACCGCGATGGCGCCGATACTGTCGTTCGCCGACGTGAACTACGACTGGGAGGACACGAGCGGCGTCCATCCGCACCAGGTGAAGTATCCGAAGGACTACATTCTGGCCTGCTCGATCGGGCGGCAGTTCGGCAACCGCGTAGGGATCATGGGCTATTTTGCGGAGCCGCAGGGCACGAATGAGGAGCGGGAGCGAAAGAAGGCGTGGCTTGAGCGCACTGCCACTGGCGTGATGCTCACCCACGAGTTCAGGTGGAGAGGGCACAGGCAGTACGATGCGGCGCACAAGCTGCTCTGCGACTGGGGCTATCGCAAGCCTGACGTGAAGGTCTGGAACTACTGGGACGAAGACGTGAAGTTCCCGGTTGACGTCTCCGGACCGGATGCCGCCACGATTGCGATGGCGCGCGGCGGCGAAGCCGTCATCGTGGTGTCTTCGTTCTCGAAGGAGGATGGCCACGTCTTGCTGCGTCCGGATTGCGGGGTGCTTGGCGTCGCGTCCGATTTCAAGGCCGTAGACATGGAGACGGGGAAGGATATTCCTGTGAACGGTGGCGTCGTAGACGTGCCGCTCGGGAAATACGACTTCACGATGGTGAAGATAAGGTGAACGGCGCAACAGCTTTACCCTTGCGCTGTTTTGCTCTTGCGCTGATATTCGCGTGACGAAGCGGTGAAGCGAATGCTGTCGGGGGTAGGGCGGTTGCCGCGTCCGCCAAAACATACCCTTGTAAGGTAATGTTTTGGACTTTGATGATGCATTTTCAAGGGTGCAGAGCCAAATGACGGCATACATTTATTGCTTTGCGCCACGCAATGAGAGGTCTCAGCCGCATCTGTGGTATAATCGGCGGCATATGATCGACTTTCATGTACACAGCACGGCGAGCGACGGAACGGTTTCGCCGTCGGACATAGCCCTGCGCGGCGGGGACTTCTATGCGATGGCGCTCACGGATCACGACAACTGCGACGGCGTCGCCGAATTCATCGCGGCCGGCGAATGCAACGGCGACCGCATCCGTCTTGCGGGAATAGAGTTGAGCGTTGAGCCTGGTGAAGGGTACGGCGAGTTCCATCTGCTCGGCATCGGCATTGATCCGTCCAATGCGAGCCTGAAACGTCTTCTCCGCAGCATACTTGACGGACGGAACGCGAGGAACGCAAAGATACTTGAGCGCTTTGAGGCGATCGGCATACACATCCCCAAAGACGAGATAGCGACGTATGCCCACGGCGAGATACTGGCCCGTCCGCATTTTGCGCAGTGGTTAGTGGATCATGGACATTCCGGAAACGTAAAGGATGCATTTGCCTCGTACATGACGCCATCCTCTCCGCCGGAGACGAACTGCTACGTTTCGCGCTACCGTCCCGACCCCGGCGAGTCGTTCGACGCGATCCATGCCGCCGGCGGCATCGCGATCATGGCGCATCCGCGGTACTGGACCGGCGATCCCGCCATGTTGCGGTCTGGCCTTGAACGGCTCAAGGAGAGGGGGATAGACGGAATCGAGGCGATCTATCAGGCGAACGAGCCCTGGGAGACGGTTGAACACGTCCGGACGGCAAGGGAGCTTGGCCTCTGCATTACGGCGGGCAGCGACTTCCATGGCGCGAACAAGCCGGCCGTCACTCTTGGCATGGAAGTGGACGACGAGAAGGCGTTTGTCTCGCCGCTGCTTGAGCGCATTGCCTTCTGGCGGAGCAGGTAGCCACATGGGAATCACATCAGCAGATGCATCTGCCGGACTTTGGCTTGCGCCGCTTCGCGGGGTTACGGTGCGGACTTTCCGCACAGTGTTCGGCCCGGCGATCAAGGAGGCGGGATTTACGGGAATGTATGCGCCTTTCATACCGGCCAATGCGGGGTTCAGGTTTTCGAAGAGGCTTTTTTCGGACGTTCTGCCGTACGGTGACGATGCGGGGCCGGAACTTGTGCCGCAGGTGATCGGCAAGGATCCGGCGGCGCTGCGTGACTGGTGCAAGGCGGTGAAGGATCTGGGATATCGACGGGCGGATCTCAATGCGGGATGTCCGTTCCCGATGATTCGCAAGAAGGGGCGCGGTTCGGGGCTTCTGCGCACTCCGGATGTGCTGGACAGGATGCTTGAGGCCGGATGCGACGAGATGGGGCCAGGAGGATTCTCCCTGAAGACGCGGCTCGGCGTGGAGAGGCCGGACGAACTGCTGTCCATGATGCAGATTGTGAACCGATATCCGCTGGCAGTGCTGACGGTTCACGCCAGAACCGCACGGCAGATGTACGACGGCGGCGTGGACAGGGCGGCGTTTGAAGCGGTGAGGGAGTGCGCAGAAGTCCCGGTCATGTACAACGGCGATGCTGACGCCGGGGAGGTTTCCGACATTCCGCTGATGGTAGGAAGGAGGTTCATCGCCCGGCTTTCAGGTCGCGCGGACGCAGCAGAGCTTCTTTCACGCTACATCGAGCTTAGCCGGGAAGAGCTGTGCGGCGATGCCCAGGTGGTTGGACGCATGAAGGAACTCCTTTCGTACTGGTGCCGTGAAAGGGGATGGAGCAGGCTTTGGCCTTCCGTAAAGATAAGCCGCAGCATCCGCGAGCTTGAAATGACGATTTCCCCATCCAAAGTTATGCTTGCCTAACAGCGGGTGGTTATGGGATAATCCATCCCGTTATTTGTCGATAGGCAATTTCTCACTATTAATGGGAGTAAAAAGGTAATGGCAAAGAAGATCATGGTGGACGGCAACACAGCCGCTGCCCAGATAGCGTTCGCCTGCTCTGAGGTTGCGGCGATCTATCCGATTACGCCGTCGTCGCCGATGGCGGAAACCTGCGACGAACTCGCCGCAGCGTGCAAGACAAACATCTGGGGTTCGATCCCGTCCATCGTTGAGATGGAGTCCGAGGGCGGCGCGGCCGGTGCGGTGCACGGCTCGCTCACGACCGGCTCGCTCACGACGACCTTCACGGCGTCGCAGGGTCTTCTTCTCATGATCCCGAACATGTACAAGATCGCGGGTGAGCTTGCCCCGACCGTGTTCCATGTCTCTGCGCGTTCGCTCGCGTGCCAGGGTCTCTGCATCTTCGGCGACCAGGGCGACGTGATGGCGTGTCGCCAGACGGGCTTTGCGATGCTCTGTTCGAACTCCGTGCAGGAATCGCACGACATGGCGATGGTTGCACACGCCGCGACGCTTGAATCGAAGGTTCCGTTCCTCCACTTCTTCGACGGCTTCCGCACTTCGCACGAAGTCCAGAAGATCGACGAGATCCCGACCGAGGTCATCCGCGAGATGATCGACGACAAGTTTGTGGATGACTTCCGCAAGCGCGCGCTCGATCCGGAGCATCCGACGATGCGCGGCACGGCGCAGAACCCCGACATCAACTTCCAGGGCCGCGAGAGCTGCGAGAAGTACTACGAGGCGACCCCCGCGATCGTCCAGAAGTACATGGACAAGCTCGCGAAGCTCACGGGCCGCGCATACAAGCTCTACGACTACGTCGGCGCTCCGGATGCGGAGTATGTCGCCATCGCGATGGGCTCCGGGTGCGACACGCTCCACGAGACCGTTGATGCGCTTGTCAAGGAGGGCAAGAAGGTCGGTCTCATCAAGGTGCACCTCTACCGTCCGTTCTCGATGAAGGACTTTGTTCAGGCGATTCCCGAGACGGTCAAGGTCATCACCGTTCTCGACCGCACGAAGGAGCCGGGCGCGATCGGCGACCCTCTCTACCTCGACGCGTGTGCCGCCATCGGCCAGGCGAAGCAGCAGGGCCTCGTCAAGTACGCCTATCCGAAGATCCTCGCCGGCCGCTACGGCATCGGCTCGAAGGATTTCACGCCGCAGATGTGCGCGAACATCTTTGCGAACATGGCTGCCGAGAAGCCGCTTGACCGCTATGTGGTCGGCATCGTCGACGATGTGAACAACCACCAGTACCTGCTCGGCGACGAAGGCTTCGTGGTTCCGAAGGGCGACCGCAAGGAGTGCATGTTCTGGGGTCTTGGCGCGGACGGCACGGTCGGCGCGAACAAGAACTCCATCAAGATCATCGGCAACTACACCGAGAACTATGCGCAGGGCTACTTCGAGTACGACTCCAAGAAGTCGGGCGGCGTGACGATCTCGCACCTCCGCTTCGGTTCGGAGATGATCCGTTCGCCGTACTTCATCAATGCGGCGGACTTCACGGCTTGCCACTGCTTCCCGTACCTTGAGAAGTACGACATGCTCAAGGCGGCGAAGCCCGGTTCCGTGTTCCTTCTCGCGTCCCCGTATTCGGCCGCCGAGGTCTGGGATCACATGCCGGTCGAGGTTGAAGAGGCCATCATCGCCAAGAAGATCAGGTTCTATGTGATCAATGCGGCCAAGATCGCCCTTGAGAACGGAATGGGCACTCGCACGAACACCGTTCTCCAGACTGCGTTCTTCAAGCTTTCGGGCATTACGCTGAAGAAGGCCGACGGCACGGTTCTCGATCCGATCCAGGTCCTCAAGGACTACGCGACGAAGGCGTACTCCAAGAAGGGCGAAGAGGTCGTCGCGATGAACCACAAGTGCATCGAGGCCGCTTCCGCCGCCATCGAGGAGGTCAAGTACCCTGAGACGGTCTCCGCCAAGGTCGCGAAGATGCCGCCGGCCGTTTCGGCCGAGGCTCCGGACTTCATCAAGAACGTCACGGCGAAGATGATTGCGCAGAAGGGCAACGAACTGCCGGTCTCCGCGATTCCGGACGACGGCACGTGGCCGACGGCGACGACGCAGTGGGAGAAGCGCAATGTCGCGGCGTTCATCCCGCAGTGGGATCCGACCGCCTGCATCCAGTGCGGAAACTGCCTTGCGATCTGCTCGCACGCGGCGATCCGCATGAAGATCTATCCGGCCGCGAAGCTCGAAGGCGCCCCCGCAACGTTCAAGAGTGTGGATGCCGGCAAGCTTACGCAGAAGTTCGGCGAAAAGGTGACGATCCAGGTTGCCCCGGAAGACTGCATGGGATGCGAGCTTTGCGTCGTGCAGTGCCCGATGAAGGCGAAGGGCGCCCTCAAGATGGTCGAGCAGATTCCTCTTCGCAAGACGGAGGCGGAGAACTGGAAGTTCTTCCTCTCGCTCCCCGAAGTCGATGCGGAGAAGCTCGATACGAAGAAGCTGCTCGACAGCCAGCTCAAGCAGCCGCTGTTCGAATTCTCCGGCGCCTGCGCGGGCTGCGGCGAAACGCCGTACGTCAAGCTTCTCACCCAGCTTTGCGGCGACAGGCTTCTCATCGCGAACGCAACGGGCTGCTCGTCCATCTACGGCGGCAACCTGCCGACGACGCCTTACTGCCAGCGCAAGGACGGCAAGGGTCCGGCGTGGTCGAACTCGCTCTTCGAGGACAACGCCCAGTTCGGCATGGGTATGCGCGTGTCGGCTGACAAGCTCCACGGCTACGCCATGGAACTCGTCGGCAAGGCGCTTGCCAACGAGAAGACGCCCGCCGACATGAAGGCGTGTCTTGAGAAGATCCAGAAGGTCGACCAGTTCGACGAGAAGGGGCAGGGCGTCGAGACGATGCGCGCTCTTGTCAAGGAGCTCAAGGGCTTCTGCGAAGCGGGCAAGGCCGCAGGATGCTCGACCTGCGCTCAGCTGCTCTCGGTTGCCGACAGTCTCGTCCGCAAGTCGGTCTGGATTCTCGGCGGCGACGGCTGGGCCTACGACATCGGCTACGGCGGTCTCGACCATGTGCTCGCGTCCGGCAAGAACGTCAAGATTCTCGTGATGGATACGGAAGTGTACTCCAACACGGGCGGACAGGCCTCGAAGTCGACGCCGACCGGCGCAATCGCGAAGTTCGCGGCATCCGGCAAGGTGCAGGCCAAGAAGAACCTCGGTCTCATGCAGATGCAGTACAAGAACGTCTATGTCGCGTACGTCTCAATGGGTGCGAACCCGGCGGCGACGGTGAAGGCGTTCAACGAGGCCGAGAACTACAACGGCCCGGCGCTCATCATCGCGTACGCACACTGCATTGAGCAGGGTCTCCTGACGAAGACCGGCCCGGCGCACCAGAAGGTGGCGGTTGATTCCGTTCACTTCCCGCTCTGGACGTACAATCCGACAACGGGCAAGGTGAAGCTCGACTCGGCAGACAAGTCCGCGACGGTTTCGTTCGCGAAGGATGCCGTCTCGAAGGATCTTGGCGAGAACCGCTTCCGTCAGCTTGTGAAGAAGGTCGGTGCCGAAAAGGCGACGGCCATGCTTGAAAAGGCGGAGGAGGGCTTCAAGGAGAACTATGCGCTCCTGAAGAAGCTTTCTGAGATGTAATCGCAGGATGCAAAACTGACAAACGCTGGGCGCAGACTGAAAGGTCTGCGCCCAATGTTTTGCTTTAAGCGGATGCAATGATCAGATAAAAGGCGAAGACGGCGCGCTCGGCTTACTTTGAGCTTGAAGACAGGACTTCGCAGCCGTCCTTGGTGACGAGCACAAGATCCTCGATCCGTACACCGAGTTCGCCTTCAATGTAGATGCCGGGTTCAATCGTGACGAGCATTCCCGGCTCAAGCACGGTTTTTGAGTTCTTGGAGGCGACAGGCTGTTCGTGGATCTCAAGTCCTACGCCGTGTCCGAGTGCGTGTCCGAACCGTCTGCCGTATCCGGCCTTGCCGATGATCCTCCTTGCCACGGCATCAAGTTCGCGTCCTGTCATCCCAGGGCGGACGGCGCGTATCGCCGCTTCGTTCGCCTTGAGGACCGTATCGTATACGTCTTGATATTTTTCGAACAGATGCCATCCCGCCTTTGGCTTGATGCAGCGCGTCATGTCCGAGCAGTAGCCGTCAAGCCTTACTCCCATGTCGACGAGCAGCGGTTCATCGCCGTTCCATACGGTGCCGTCCGGAACATGGTGGCATTCCGCTGCGTTTCTGCCGACGCACACTATCGTCTCGAACGCTTCGCCGTCTCCGAGCGCATTCATCCATGCGCGGATTGTTCGCTGCATGTCCTTCTCGGTCATGCCCGGCTTGAATTCCCGGCGTGATTCCTGCCATATCCGGTCGTTCAAAGCCTCTGCGGCGGCGATCTTCGCAATCTCCGCAGGCGTCTTCACGGCACGGAGCAGCAGCAGGTCGCTGTTGACGTCGGTGAATTTCGCTTTCTTGAACTGCTTCTGCAGCGAGATCAATCGTGATGCCGGAATCGTGCCCTCGTACCCTATCTTTGGTCTTTCACATCTCGGAAGGGCGACAGCCTTTGGACTGTACCGTGCGCTGTCCTTCACCTTTAGCCATGGCGCTTCGCGTCTTGCCGCCGGAACGTACCGGAAGTCTGTCCAGAATTCTGGGGCGACGCCATCGGAACGGACTACAAGGCATCCGTTGTCGCATCCGAATCCTGCAAGTGCCTTCAGGTTCGCCTCGCCGTGCACAAGGGCGACGGCAATGCCGCGGCGGCGCAGCTTCGCGGTGAATGTCGATATGCGGTCCTTGAACGGGTTTTCGATCTTCTGTTTCATGCTCGCGGGTGATATTTGTGATGAATTTCGCCGAGACGCGATTCGTCTACGTGGGTATATATCTGGGTTGTGGAAATTGATGCGTGTCCCAGCATTTCCTGGATGGCGCGGATGTCTGCGCCATGTGAGAGAAGGTGAGACGCGAAACAGTGTCTCAGAACGTGCGGAGACACTGTTGAGGGGTCGATTCCGGCTGCGGTTGCCCTGCGTTTCAGCATCTTGAATACGCCGATGCGCGAAAACCCCGATCCGAGCCTGGTTATGAAAAGATGCCGTTCTTCAGCGTTGCCGCGCACGAGGGTATCGCGTGCGGATGCGAGATATCGCGTAAGGGCCTCGCCGGCGGAATGTCCGAGCGGCACAATCCTGTCGCGAGAGCCCTTGCCTGTGCATCGAATCAGATCTGCACCCTCGGTAATCGATTCGAGCGTAAGGCCGCATAGTTCGCTTACGCGGAGACCGCAGCCATACAGCAGTTCGAGCATCGCCCTGTCGCGCAGGTCATCCGGTTCCGTTCCGGAGATTGATTCGACAAGCTGTTGCGTGGTCTTCTCTGTGAGTATCTTCGGGAGCGGAACGCCTTTCTTCGGTGCCTCCAGTCCCTCGGTCGGATCGGCGGACACAAGGCGCATCTCCTTCAGATGCGAGAAGAACTCCCTTATGGCGACGAATGCGCGGGCGCGTGACGTCGCCTTCTTCTCCGACTGCAGCAGAACGAGCAGATATTCTGAGATGTCCGTGCGGACGACAGATGCGGGAGAAGGGCGGCCATGGGATGCGAGATATCCAACAAGAGCGCGGACATCCCGAAGATACGCCTCCTGCGTCATCTCCGAAAGTCCGCGCTCAAGCGCCAATGCGGCGGCGAAGGAATCGACCGCCTCCACGAATCCAGATTCGGTCATTTCGTTCCGTGCCGCCGCGATTCGGTTCAGCAGCGACCCTTCGAGCGGAGGAAGTCGAACGACTTCTGGATTGCCATGAGGGAGTCGTCGTGGCGTTCACATTCAACCACATACCACTTCACGCCGTCCGCATCCGTTGCGGGGAAGAGGCGATCCCATTCCACGCCCTTCGCGCCGGGCTGACCGGGCTGGCCGAGGATTGCGTCAAACGTCTTCACGCCTGCGCCCATGCCGTTCTCCTTCGCGTGAAGCGTAGGCGAGCGGTGCGGATACTTCTTGTACTGTTCGCACGGATCCTGTCCGACGCAGGTCGTCCAGCCGACATCCTGCTCCATGCAGACCGCCTTGTCGGTGTGCGAGAAGAAGTAGTCCCAGTACGTCGTGCCGTCCTGCATCTTCACCTGGAACTCCCACATGTGGTTGTGGAGGCCGATCTTGCATCCGTACTTCGCGCAGTTCTCCGCTGCGGTGTTGTAGTAGTCGCAGAGGCTCTTGATGAAGTCGTCCGTCTTCTGGTTCGGGGTTCCCTTGCCGCTCCAGGACCAGTCTGGCGGCATGTTTCCGCCGCCGGGGCAGATCAGGAGGTTGTTGCCGTAGCCGAGGTTGAACTCGCAGTTCTTGGCGTAGTTTGCCGGCGAGAACGCATCCTTGCCGACATGGGTGCCGCACGCGGCGAGGCCGGCGTCATCCAGCATGGCCTTGAGCGTCTTGGCGTCGTTTCCGTAGTAGCCGGCGAACTCAACACCCTTGTAGCCCACTGCGGCGACATCCTTCAGAGCCTTGGCGAGGCCAACGCCGGCCTTGAGAACCTTGCCTTCCTTGTCCTTCTTTCCGCCGATGTACGTGCGGATTGAATAGAGCTGCACGGCCACGTTGCTCTTGCTGCCGCAGCAGAACGAGCAGCATCCGGGAAGCGCGGCGGCGGACGCCGCTGCGAACGTCGATCCGAGGAATGAACGACGACTGATGTTCATCATTATTGTTACTCCTTGTTTTGTGTTGTCGGTAAAATCGGCATTGGCTCAGCGCACGGATTTGAGTGCGGCCTTCACGGCGCCGCCGAACGCATCTGCCATCGACCTCATTCCGAGGTCGTTGGGGTGGCATCCGTCCACCGTACCCTCTCCGTCACCGGTGTACATGTCCGTCTTGGGCAGATACACAAGATTCTTCCATCCTTCGGCGACGAGCTTTTCATAGAGCTTGCGCATGAACCTGTCCTTGCTGTTCGGCCCTCCGCAGAACACGTCGCACTGCTCCGCCATCACGATCGGCACACCGGGTCTTTTGGCGCGGAGATTCCTTATGAACGGCTCATAGTTTTCGTCCACGTTTCGTCCGGGGTGGCCATTTCCTTCGGAGGACATCCCCATGTTCCACAGGCAGTCGAGTACGTAGCAGCTCGCGTCGATGGCGGCGAGATGTTCACTCATCTCGTACTCCATCACGCCGGATCCGGAGAATCCGAGATTGACGATCGGTACGTCAAGCTCCCTGCCGACGATGGACGGGAATGCCATGCCGGGGCGGGAGCAGCACCCGCCATGGGTGATCGACGTACCGTAGAACACGACCGGTTTGTCAATGCCGCTCTTGCGCGGGCCGAGCGCGTCGATCTTGGCGTCTTTATCGATTCCGAGCGAGAAGGCGGATATGCCGTTGTACAGAGGAAGGTTCACGAGGCACGGAGTGCCGGGCTGCCACCAGTCGATGCGCAGGTCGCCGCCGTTGGCGTTCCAGATGCGGCCTGTCTTGACGTAGCGCCATTTGCCGGCGTTGTCCATCCGGTATACGTCGATGCCGGATACGCCTGTGGACGGCATGTGATCCATGGCAAGGTTCTTGCTGTAAGGCGTCCAGCGGAAATGGAGAAATTTTGAGTTGGTGGTGAAGCGGAACTGGAGACCTGCGGAGTGATGCTTCATGGAGCGGACTCCGTTGTTGACGTTCGTTGTCACGTTCCGGGGAAGCCTGTCGTAGAACGCATCGACGTCGGAGAAGCATTTCCCCTCCATCGGAAGGTACTTCCCGTCGATCCACTTTACGCCGTTTGTGTCGACGGTCGCATTCTCGACGGCCATTCTCGGATCGTACTTCGCGATTTCGTTCTGCTGAGCAAAGGCCGACGTCGACAAAACCGCAACGAGCGGCAGGGCAAGCATACATCCAAGCAACGGCTTCATCATATTGGTCATTCCTTTCTGTCCATGTGCGTTCCCGGCGTACGGCTGCACATCGCAATCGGCCTCCGGTAAACAGTATCGGCAAATTATATCAAAAGGGGCGGAAAAGGAAAGCCCCCGCATCGGCAGGCGGCAGAAAGCGCGTGCACTCACAGGGCCTGCCGGATATTGTGCTATAATCGCGCACAAAAGGAGATTCGGAACATCTGATGAACAGGATACTCTTCGACAGCGGCGAGATCGTCGGCGGATTTGCGGAGTTTTCGGACGAACGTGCAGAGCACGTGCTGAACGTCCTGCACGGCGCCGTGGGCGGCACATTGAAGACAGGCGAGGCCGATGGTCTTGTCGGAACGTCCGAGATCGTGGAGATCCGCAACCTGCACGAGCGTGAGCCGGGTTCGCCGCAGCGGGGCAGCGGACTGCTTGCAGGCACCGTCGTTGTGAAATGTTCGCATACGGAGATGCCGCCGGCGCCGTGGTTCGATCTGATCCTTGCGCCGCCGCGTCCAAGGACGCTGAAACGTCTTCTCCCTCAGCTTGCGGCTCTTGGCGTCGGGAAGATCGTGCTTGTCGGTGCGGAGAAGGTGGAGCGATCCTTCTGGGGGGCGCAGATAATCAAGGAACAGGTCTACCGTCCGTGTCTGATGGAGGGTCTGATGCAGAGCGGGGCATCCGCCGTTCCGGCAATCAGGTGCGAGAGGAGCTTCAGACGGTATGCCGAGTCGGATATGCCACGCGAGTTTGCGGATTGCGAACGCATCGTGGCGCATCCGTACGCGGAGCCGGCCTGTGCGGCTGACGATGCGGGCCATGAGGCGTCCGGCAGGCGCCCGGTGATAGCCATAGGCCCGGAGGGCGGATGGACGGATGGCGAGGTTGCGCTGCTTGAGCGGAACGGGTTTCGCCGCCATTCGCTCGGCAGCCGCATACTTCGCACCGACACGGCGACAATTGCGGTGATTGCCCAGCTCATGGTCGGCAGGGACGGAGACGGACGGTGAATGCGAAGAGCTGTACCGAATGGCGCGTAAGGCATCGCGCCGTCACGAAGTCGACGAACGCCGACGCGCTTGCGGGGAAGCCGTGGGACGTCTTCACCGCCGATCTGCAGACCGACGGCAGAGGGCGGCTTGACCACCGTTGGATTTCGCCGCCGGGCGAGAATCTCATGATGTCCGCCGTCGTGGACGTTTCGGAGATGCCGCCGTCCGCAGTGGCGACCTTGCCGCTTGTCGCCGGGCTGGCCGTCGCGGAAGCGGTTGCAGACATCCTCTCCGCGCATGGTGCGCGGAAATGCGGCGAGGCGGCTCAAGTGGATATTCCGGAAGTGAAAATCAAGTGGCCGAACGACGTGCTTGTCGGCGGACGCAAAGTGTGCGGAATACTCTGCGAACGGAGCGGCGGCAACGTCATCGTCGGCATCGGCGTGAACGTAAACCAGATGCAGTTCGCCGCCGAGATCGCCGGACGTGCGACATCTCTGCGTCTTGCGGCGTCGCAGAGCGGCGACGTCCGGCGGCAGCCTGCGATTCCGGTGGTTGAAGCGCGTGATGGTGTGCTTTGCCGTCTGCGGGAGGTTTTGGCGATATGGCGCGAACGTGGATTCCGGGAAGTGCTGCCGGACATTTCGCGGTTCGATTTTCTGAAGGGACGCACCGTATCCGTCATGCGAACGGACGAAGACGAAGCGCCGGCGAGCGGCATCTGCGGCGGGATCTCCGTTGACGGTTCGCTTGATGTGGGCGGCGAGCCGATATACGCCGGAGAGGCCCATGTGCTATAATTCCGCGCCGTGAAAAGCATGATAGTCATATCTGGCGCGGGGCTGTACCCCGAGCTTGCGGTGCGCGGCGCGAAGCGCGCCGGGGTTGCGAAGGTGGATGTGCTTGCGGTGCGCGGCTCCACGGCGCGTTCGACGATGCGGGCTGCGGACGGTGTGCATACGATCGGCATCGGCGAGATAGCGGACGGAATACGCTGGGTCGCTTCGCAGGGATATGACGGCGCAATGCTTGCCGGGCAGATAAACCCGCTGTCGCTTTTCCGTTCGCGGTTCGATGACGAGGTGAAGGCCTGGCTCCGGTCGCTTCCGTGCAAGAACGCCCATACGATCTTCGGGAAGCTCATAGAGGAGTTTTCCCGTGCCGGGGTGAACGTGCTTCCTGCGACGTGCTACATGGAGGACTGCCTGCCGGGCGAGGGCCCGCTCACCGAACGAACCCCGGACGAGCGCGAGATGCGCGATATCGCACACGGGGCGGCGGTCGTGCGGGACATGGGGCGGCACGATGTCGGGCAGACCGTTCTTGTGAAGGAGGGCATGGTGCTCGCCGTCGAGGCGTTTGAGGGCACGAATGCGGCCATAAAACGCGGCGGCAGGCTTGGCGGCAGGGGGGCTGTGGTGTTCAAAGGCGCCCGCGAGGGGCATGATATGCGTTTCGACGTTCCGGTGCTTGGGCTCAAGACGCTCAAGACGATGAAGTCAGCAGGCGTGACGGCTCTTGCGTTCCAGGCCGGGCGGCAGATTGTGCTTGAAAGGGATGCCGTCGTATCGTACGCCAACCGCCACGGCATTGCGCTCGTGGGCGTGAAGACAGATCTGCCGCCCGCTCCGACGCGTCCATAGCCTTTCTGCCGAAATTGCGCTTTGCGGCCTGTCCGGCGGCCTTTGACCGGTGCGGCAGATTGCGAACGCAGTGTTCATCCGGTCTTTCGCATTCCGGCATCTGCGCTTATGCGGTGGAGCGGCCACCAGTCGTCCGAGATGTGGTATAATCCGAACCATGAAAATTCTCGTAGTTGGCAGTGGCGGGCGTGAACACGCGATCACATGGCGTTTGGCGCAGGATGCGGAGAAGCACGAACTCTGGTGCGCACCCGGAAACGCCGGAATGGCGGAGATTGCCGGATGCGTTCCGGTGAAGGCGACGGATGTGGCCGGAATCGTGGCCTGGTGTGCGGAGAACCGTCCGGACCTGGTGGTTGTGGGGCCAGAGGCGCCGCTGTGCGCCGGTCTTGTGGATGCTTTGGACGGAATAGGCGTAAAGGCGTTCGGCCCGGTTGCCGCCGGAGCGAAGATGGAAGGCTCCAAGCGTTTTGCCAAGGAGGTGATGCAGGCGGCCGGCGTTCCGACGGGCAAGGCCCAGTCGTTCACGGACGCCGCATCGGCCAAAGCGGCGTTGCCGTCGTACGGTCTCCCGGTCGTAATCAAGGCCGACGGGCTTGCCGCCGGAAAGGGCGTGATAGTTGCGGAGACAGTGGAGCAGGCGGAAGCGGCGATAGACGATATGCTTGTCGGCAACAGGTTCGGAGCGGCCGGCGCCGAGGTTCTCGTGGAGGAGTTTCTTGACGGCGAGGAATGCTCGATACTTGCCCTTGTGGACGGTGAAAATGCCGTGCTTCTGCCCAGTTCGCAGGATCACAAGCGCGTCTTTGACGGCGACAAGGGCCCGAACACCGGCGGCATGGGAGCGTACAGCCCTGCGCCGGTCGTGACGGACGGGATGCTTCCGGAGATCAAGGAGAGGATAATCCTGCCTGTCGTGCGCGAGCTCAAGAGACGCGGCATTACGTACAGGGGCGTGCTTTATGCCGGGCTTATGGTTACGCCAGACGGGGGGCGTGTCGCGCTCAGCGGCTCCAAGGTGAACGTCGTTGAGTTCAACGCCAGATTCGGCGATCCGGAGACAGAGGCCGTTCTGCCGCGTCTCGGCGGCGATTTCGCGACTGCGCTCATGCACGTTGCGTCCGGATGCCTCAAGGATGACGATGTGGTCGTGAAGCCGGAGGCCGCCGCCACAGTCGTGGTTGCGTCCGGCGGATATCCTGGAGACTATGAGAAGGGCAAGCGGATTGCCGGTCTGCCGGATGCCGGAGACGAACCCGGCGTGATCGTCTTCCATTGCGGTACGAAGTCCGTCGATGGCGAGACCGTCACGGATGGCGGGCGCGTCCTTTCGGTTACCGGTCTTGGCGCGACGCTCCGCGAAGCGGTGGATGCCGCGTACCGCGCAGTCGGCAGGATATCGTTCGACGGCGCATTCTGCAGGAAAGACATCGCGCATCGCGCATTCGGGCGCGGTTGAGCGGCGCATTGTCGGATGTGTAAAAATTGAATGGAGGTTATGATGGATTCGGAAAAACCCCTTGTCGGGATTGTCATGGGAAGCGATTCTGACTGGCCGCTGGTGAAGAAGGCCTGCGAAACGCTTGACAGGTTTGGAGTGCCGTACGAGACGCGGGTGATAAGCGCACATCGCACACCGGAGGTTGCGATAGAGTACTCGAAGAGCGCGGAATCGCGGGGATTGAAGGTGATCATCGCGGCGGCCGGCGGTGCGGCGCACCTCGGCGGCGTTCTGGCAGCCGGCACCGTCCTGCCGGTGATCGGCATACCTGTGGCCGGCGGCGCGCTGAACGGCCTTGACGCGCTCTACGCCACGGTTCAGATGCCGTCCGGCGTCCCCGTCGCCTGTGTCGCCTGCGGAAGCGCAGGTCCCGCGAATGCCGCGCTGCTCGCCGTTCAGATTCTCGGCACGGCCGACGCGGATCTTCGCGAGAGGTTCCGCAGCCACAAGGAGGAGCTGGCCCGCAAGGTCGCCGCCGCGAACGATCGCATCCACGAGGTTTGACGGAGGCGGTCAGGCGTGAGACTTCGCGTTCTTGGCAGCGGGTCGAAAGGCAACTCGCTGGCCGTGCGTTCCGGCGGCACCTTGGTGCTTGTCGACATCGGATTTTCATACAGGGAGCTGACGCGCCGCATGGCGCTGTGCGGACTGAAGGCGGATGACGTATCCGCCGTGCTGTTTACGCACGACCATTCAGATCACTGCGCAGGGGCCGCAACGTTCAGGTCAAGGCATCCGACCGTCCCGTTTTTCGCGAACGGCGACACTGCGGACGCGATAGCGGGCAGGTGCAAGGTGGATGACGGCTGGACGGTGTTCGAAAACGGCACACCGTTTACGCTGGGCGATTTTGCGGTCACTGCGTTTTCAATACCGCACGATGCGGCTGATCCTGTGGGCTATTTTCTCGAGGGCGACGGCGGATCTCTCTTTGTCGGCACGGACATGGGCTTTGTGACGGCGAATGCGCGGGAGATGTTCGCCCGCGCCACCTGCGCCCTGCTTGAAGCCAACCACGACCCGATACTTCTCGAACAGAGCGGACGCCCCCCGCTGCTGAAGCAGCGCATTCGCGGCCGCAACGGGCATCTCGCTAACGAGGATGCGGCGGCGCTGCTTCGCGACACGAATCCGCCGTGTCTGCGGCGTCTGCTCCTTGGACACATCTCAAGCGAGTGCAACTCCGTTTCGCTCGCCCGCAGTGCGTTCACGGAGGCCATTGCCGCGCTCAACCGCAGCGACATCGCGCTTGATGTGCTGCGTCAGGAATCCCCAAGTGAACTGTTTGAGTTCTGACGATGCCACGTTTCATCATTCGATTTGATATAATGCCGCGCCGTATGTCCGACGGTAGCACACAGTCAAAGGAGCAGTCTTAACCATGCGTACAGGCCTTGAATCGTTGAAGTCGCTCGGCAATGGAACTTCCGTGCCGGCCACGTATTCCCCCGATGTCCTTGAATCGTTTCCGAACGCCCATCCGGACAGGGACTACTGGGTCACGTTCACCTGCCCGGAATTCACAACGCTCTGTCCGAAAACCGGCCAGCCGGATTTCGCAACGCTTACGATCAGGTACATTCCTGCGAAAAGGCTTGTCGAGTCGAAGTCGCTGAAACTCTACCTTTTCGGATTCCGCAACCACGGAGACTTCCATGAGGATGTGGTGAACGTCGTATACAACGATCTCGTTGCGCTGATGAAGCCAAAATACATCGAGGTCGTAGGCAAGTTCGCCGCTCGCGGCGGGATATCCATCGATCCGTTCGTCAACGGCGGATCCGGCGCAAAGTACCGCAGGCTTGCGGAGACGCGCTTTGCGGCATGGAACGGGGTGCGCTGACGCGACGGATGCGTTCATGGCGGCATGAGACCCTCAAGACATACGGTGCCGATCAATCTCGTCGCGGGCGATGCACCCGCGCTTGTCGTAGGATACGGAACGGTCGGACAGCGCAAGACGGGCTTTCTTCGCGACTGCGGTGTGCGCGTCACTGTCGTCTCCCCGGATGTGTCTATCCGCAATGCGGATGGAGTCGAGTTTGTTTGCCGCGAATTCAGGCCGGGGGATTGCGTCGGCAAGATGCTCGTGTTCGCCTGCACGGACGACAAGCACGTCAACAGGCGCATACTTGACGATGCCAGAAGATGCGGTGTGCCGTGCTGCTGCGCGGACATGAACTGGGCGGACGGGGATTTCGTCACGCCGGCCGTTGTGCGTACCGGCGGTGCAACTGTGGCCATATCAACGAATGGCGCATCCTGCTCTGGCGCGAAGGCTCTCAGGCGGTCGATCGGAGAATTTCTCGAATCGGAGTCGAAGTCCAGGATTGTTGTCGTAGGTACGGATGACAGATTGCTGCCTTCAGACCGCCGTGCCGCGTGTCATCTGTCGCGTGAAGCACAGCGCGAGACGGCGCACATGATCTATGGCATCAAGGGCGTTGACGGATTGGTGATGCTCAGCACGTGCAGCAGGGTGGAGGTGATTGTCCACGGGAATGTCGATGTCGCATTCGTAAGGCGCATGATGGGTTTTCACGGACTGGACGAAAGCGAATATTTCGTCCTTGAGGGCGCAGAGGCGTTCCGCCATCTCGTGAGGGTGGCGTCAGGGCTTGAATCCGCCTGGGCTGGAGAATTCCATGTGGTCAGGCAGATCAAGGATGCCTTGGCCGATTCTGCATCGTCCGGAATGCTTTGCGGCCCTCTCAAAGGTTTCTTTGATGACGTGCTGCGCACGTCGAAGGATGTGCGCCATGCGACTGCGGACGTGCTGGACGTGAAAGAGATTGAGGCGACAGCGGTCGGGTATATCGCTTCCAGACTGGATATCTCATCCGCCCGAATTGCGGTGCTTGGGTCTGGGACGCTGGGGACTTCCGTTGCGGCATTGCTGAAGGGCTGCAACGTGACCATGCTGCATCACGGCGATGCCGTGCCGGAATGTGATGTGCTTGTGTGTGCTCTGGCCGCAGACAGACCGGCAGTCACGGCGGCGGTTCCAGGACGGCTTGTGATCGATCTCGGAATGCCGCCGAACTGTTCGCCGGATGTCGGCGCCGTGTCGCTCGATGCGCTCAAGGACTGGCGTCGTGCTGAGACGGGTTCCGTCGGCGACGCCATCGTCCGTGCGGATGCCGTAATTGCGGAGGCCCTGTGTGAGATGGAGAGGAACGGACATGGATTCCTGCGACAGAAATGCGATCTTGTTTGAACGCGCCCGGCGCGTTACCCCCGGCGGGGTGAATTCGCCGGTCAGGGCCTTCAACGGAGTTGGCGGAACGCCGCTTATCGTGAACGGCGGCAGGGGACAGCGTGTGCGCTCGGTCGACGGGCGTCTGTACACGGACTACTGCTGCAGCTGGGGGGCGATGATACTCGGCCACGCCAATCGAGAGCTGACGGCAACGCTGTCTGATCAGGCTGCGAAGGGGACGACGTTCGGCATTGCTACGGAGAATGAAGTCATTTTCGCCGAGAGGCTGTGTTCTCTTGTGCCGGGGATGGACAAGGTGCGGGCGGTGAACTCAGGCACTGAGGCGGTGATGAGCGCCGTGAGGCTCGCCCGTGGAGCGACTGGACGCGACTTGATCGTCAAGTTCGACGGATGCTACCACGGACATTCGGACTCCATGCTCGTCAAGGCCGGTAGTGGAGTGCTGACCGCCGGCGGTGCTTCGTCATCTGCGGGGGTGCCAGAAGACGTGGCTCGGCATACCGTTTCGCTGCCGTACAACGATGTTGATTCGGCAAGGGAGTTCTTCGAACGGTGCGGCGATCTTGTCGCCGCAGCGATAGTCGAACCGGTTGCCGGCAACATGGGGCTTGTGCCGCCCGCTGACGGCTTTCTTGCGGCGCTTCGTTCGCTTACGCGCTCATCCGGTGCGCTGCTCATATGCGACGAGGTGATTGACGGATTCAGGTTCGCGCTTTCCACATACTCGTCTGCGTTTGCGGATGTCGATCCTGACATAGTGACGCTCGGCAAGGTGATAGGCGGCGGTCTTCCGCTCGCCGCCGTCGGCGGAAGGGCGGAGCTGATGGATCTTTTTGCCCCTGACGGCCCTGTGTATCAGGCCGGGACGCTTGCCGGGAATCCGCTCGCCGTTGCGGCCGGACTGAAGACGCTCGACATCCTTGAACGCGACAATCCGTATCCGGCGATGGCGGGCATTTGCGGCGACATGGCTGATGGGGTGAATGGCGCTGCGCGGCGATACGGCGTTCCGTTGCACGTATCGCGTCTTGGCGGCGTATTCACGGTGTTCTGTTCTGAAGCGCCGGTCTGTGACCTCGCGTCAGCCAAGCGGTGCGACACTGATCTGTACGCCAGGATTTTCCATGGTCTCTTCAGAAGGGGCATCTACATTGCGCCTTCGCAGTTTGAGTGCAATTTTGTGTCGGCTGCGCATGAAGCGTCCGATGCCGATGCGTTTGTCGCTGCGTTCGAGGAAGTTCTGCGTTCCTTGTGATGTCCTTGGGTAAACCGCACCGGCGGTACGGCGCAGTGCGTTCATTGTCACATGGAAGGGGGACAGGCTCTTGTTGCCATTCCCGCTTTGCTATTGCCTCTTCCTTTCCGGAAGCATGATGTCGCCGACATTGATCACGGTCTTGGGCTGTCGCTCGGCAAGGCCATCGTGGAGTCTTCGGCGGAACGATCTCGGCTCATTCCGTTCCTCGAGTGGAGACCGTATTCACCGTGTCGCTGCCTCCGTGCGCCCCAGATCGTACGCATTGAATTCAACGGCGGACGGATTCACCGGAAATCCAATGTTCAAGGAAGGAAAAGAAAAACAGAACGCCGCCCATTGACATGGGCGGCGTTTGCTGCATTGGATGGACTGAACGGAATCAGCCTTCAGCCTCAAGGGCCGCATCAACCTCGTCGGTCGTCTCCATGTTCGTGTAGACGTCCTGGACGTCCTCAAGATCCTCAAGCATATCGACGAACTTGTTGATGGCCTTTGCGGCGGCGACGTCGGCTACCGGGTTCATCATGTTCGGCACAAGACCAATCTCCGAGTTCTCTTCATCAACGCCGATTCCCGCCTTCTTGATCGCCTCAAGCACGGTGGTGAAGTCGTTCGGCTGGCACTTGACGGTGAATCCGCCGTCTTCGGAGACGACATCCTCGGCACCAGCATCAAGCGCGACTTCCATGACCGAATCCTCGGTCACGCCATCTGCCGCCGGAATCATGATCTGGCCGAGACGGTCGAAGAGACGCGTTGCGCTTCCCTGCTTCGCGAATTCAATGCCGTTCTTCTTGAAGACGTTGCCGACTTCTGCCGCAGCGCGGTTCTTGTTGTCCGTAAGGACGTTCACGACGAGCGCGACGCCGCCCTTGATGCCCTCGTACTGCGCATCGACGAGCGCGGCCGATTCAAGCTCGCCGGTTCCCTTCTTGATGGCGCGCTCGATGTTGTCGTTGGGCATCTGCGCGGCCTTCGCCTTGGCGATGAGCGTACGGAGGGTGGGGTTGTTGTCAGGGTCGCCGCCCTTTGCCTTGACGACAATGGTGATTTCCTTGCCGAGCTTGGAAAAGATCTTTCCCTTTTTCGCGTCCGCCGCGCCTTTCGCGCGCTTGATTGTCGCCCAGTGGCTGTGACCTGACATTTTTATCCGCTCCTTTGGATTGTTCTGTAAGAAAAAAGATGCTGTATTGTAGCAAAATGCGTTAAGAGACGCAACCATGCCCGCCCTGCATATTTTCGCCGAGCAGAGCCAGGGCGGGATCTGCCGCCTCATAGCCTTGAATCCAACCGTTCTCGAAACCGAAATCTGCCGCCGCCTCGGTGACGGATTCATACTCGTCTTCGGTGACTTTTCTGCTGAGATCCGGCGTAGACAGGGCGCGGTAGGCGGGCGTGAACTGGCTCATCACGGATACCGGTATCTCCGGCGAGAGTTCGGTCGCGAGCCATGCGAGGTTCTCGATTGCTTCGTCCGCATGGTTCGGCAGCACGAGTATTCGCACGATAAGCGGCGGCACACCGCCGTGGCGGCGGCGCTCCCTGCCGAACGCCCACCGTACGGCGGATCGCGCCGCCTCTACGTAGCCGGGTGATGCGCTTGCCGCGACGGCCGTTTCGTTGCGTGAGTAGCGCAGATCGAAAAGGGCGGTGTCGCAGAGATCCGAATACTCCTCCAGCGTGGCCGTCGATTCGTAGCCTGACGAGTTCCAGACGAACGGCAGTCGCACACCTCCCTTGATGAGTGGCGCCGCGGCCTCACGGATGTACGGCAGATATGGCGTTGGGGAAACGAGATTCCAGTTGCTGCACCCGTCATTCACGGCAAGGCCGCGCAGAATGCCGGTCAGCTGCTCAACCGTCATGTCATCGCCCTTGCCGCCCCAGCTCCATGGCGAGTTCTGGCAGTACAGGCACTTCATTGTGCACCGGGAGAAGAAGACGCATCCGCTGCCGCGCTCACCGACGAGCGGCGGCTCTTCGCCGAAGTGCGGCCCCCACCTGAATATGCGCGGCATCGCTCCGGCGCCGCAGAATCCGGTCTTTCCGTTTCTGCGGTCAACCCCGCAGCGTCGTGGACATAAGATACATCCGGTCATGGTCTGTGCATTTGGAAATTTCGCGGTATTATAGCAAATGCCAAGTACAGGCCGGAACCGGAGATTCCCCAATTTTTTCCTGGCGGACGAGGCGTCGCGCCGGGTCGTATCATCTGGTAGGGCGCGCCGTGTTGTGTAATGCGGTGCGTGGAAGGTTGTTGCTTTCGCTGGCGGGAGTTTTGGAGTTCGGGAGTTTTTTGACAAGATCCACAGGATTTGGCGAAGGTGGATTTCTGTCTCACTTGAAGGCAAGTGGATCGGAAAAGTTTTCTGCTTCCTGTTATCTGGCATATGGTAGAATACATCCAAATTTTGTCAATGCATAAGCAAAGGATTGAAAATGACTATGAGAAATGTTCTGGTGGCGGCGTTTGTGGTTGCGTGTGGCGTATGCTGCGCCGCAGAAAACGGTGACGGGAAGCCTTCTGCGTCTGTGCTTGGCAGGGATGGCGCGAAGATCGCAGCGAGGTTCAAGATCTCCGGACAGGATCGGATGCAGGGATTCCTCCGCACAAGGTTCACCATGGACGGATGCGACGCATGGGTAGTGGAGCCTGACAAGCCTGCCTCCGACGGGCGTTGGGTGTGGTGCATGGAGTGGCCGACGGCATTCCAGGATCGCGTTGGCGTAAAGGCACTGCTTGAGTCCGGATATCGCTGGGTGACGTTCAATCCTGCGTCGAAGGATGTCTATGCCGGCAACCAGAACGACGGGATGCTGGCGAAGCGCAGGGAATTTCAGAGATTCCTCGTGGATGAACTTGGTTTTGCGCCCAAATGCGGTCTTATCGGAATGAGCTGGGGCGGCTTCTATTCCGTCCGGTACGCATCAACGTTTCCTGATTGCGTATGTGCAGCCTATCTCGATGCGCCGCTTCTCGACTTCTCTACGCTGCAGGGCTTCGACGGCAATGGGAACTGGGGACGCAAGGGTCTCGCAAAGTACTATCCGTTCATCACCGATACGTATGACGGTGCAAACGATCCCTACCAGAGCGTGAACCGTGCAGCACCCATTGCAAAGGCCGGAATCCCCATGCTCATCCTCTATGGCGGGGCTGACGTCGTCGTGCCGCCGGAGAGGAACTGCATCCGCTTTGCGGCGGACTTCGAGAAGGCCGGTGGTGACCTCAAGATTGAGCGCCGTGCAAAGTGGGGACATCACCCCCATGGCGTTGAGCCTAACGAGGTGCAGCGCATAGTCAACTTCTTTGATGCCGCAAACGCCGGAAAATAGCAGATGGCACGAAAGGCAAAATGGTGCACGATCCCATGAACCGCAGAAACTTCCTGAAATCGCTCGGCGGCATCGCCGCCGTCAGCGCTCTGCCGTCCTTCGCTGACGATCCTTCCGCATTTCCGAAGCGCGGCGCGTTCGAGCGCCTTGCGCTTGCGTACAATCGCATCCACATCGGCCTCGAAAAGCCGTTTTCGGTGTTGCACATCTCCGATACGCATCTGACGGAGGCGTATCAGAACGAAGACGAGAAGAAGCAGAAGCTGAAGCAGGTGCGGACGCAGACGTTCGGAGGTCGGCAGGAGCAGGCATTGCGCGATTCGCTCGCGTGGGCGAAGAAGAATGTCGACTACGTGATCCACACGGGGGACCTGATCGACTGGCAGAGCGAAGCGAACTTCGACCTTGTGCGGAAATATTTCGGTGGTGCGATGTTCGGTTCGATCGGCAACCACGAGTATTCCAAGTACATGTGGCTTGAGAAGTCCGAGGCGACGGATGCGTACAAGGCGTTGACGGCACCGCTTGTGCAGAAGGCCTATCCGTTCGACATACGCTTCGCCTCGCAGACCGTCAATGGCGTGAACTTCGTCTCGATGGATTCCGTCTACGGCTACGTGACGCCGGAACAGGTCGAACGTTTCCGCGCAGAGGTGAAGAAGGGACTGCCCATTGTCCTCTGCCAGCACGTGCCGTTCTACACGGAATCGATTTGGCGCGCCAACGGGAAGTTCTGGACGGCGGACCGGCCGTTTACGAACGCGGCGGCACCGGCGGCGGCGGGCGACTGCCAGAAGCAGTTGACCGACCCCACAACGAAGGCGTTCATCGCCGACTTGAAGAAAGAGCCGCTTCTCAAAGGCATTCTCGCGGGGCATCTTCACATCACTGTGCAGGATCGTTTTTCGCCGACGGCGATGGAGTACGTCGTGGGCGGCAACTTCATGTTCCACGGAGAGGAGATACTCTTCACGTGAACGGCGGTGTGCGTCGTCTGTGATATAATGTGAGGCGCAAATCGGACAGGCAACCGGATAACCACAAGGATTAAAATCGAGAAATGAAAAGAATTGCGATACTTGCGGCATTCGCCGCGACGGCGGCGTTCGCCGAACCTGCGGCGGACTATGCGACGAGAGACATCTTCACGGACGGCGAATTCTTCGTCGGATGCAACTACTGGGCAAAGAACGCCGGGATGTACATGTGGAGCCAGTGGCGTCCGGACATCATCGAGAAGGAGCTTGAGGCTCTGTCGAGGCATGGCACCCGCGTGATGCGCGTGTTTCCGCTCTGGAGCGACTTCCAGCCTCTCACCGGAGACTGTTCCGGCGGCGGTGCGTACCGCAGCTACCGTTTTCGCGACAACAAGCCGCTTCCGAACGAGGCCGGTGTGGACGATGAGATGATGAAGCGATTTCGCACTTTCTGCGACATGGCGCAGAAGCACGACATAAAGCTCATCGTCGGCATAGTGACCGGGTGGATGAGCGGTCGCCAGTTCGTTCCGCCGGTGTTCGAGGAGCGCAACGTCCTTTCCGACCCTGAGGCGGTGATGTGGCAGACGCGATTCGTAAAGTACTTCGTGAAGGGGCTGAAGGATCACCCGGCAATCGCCGCGTGGGACTACGGCAACGAATGCAACTGCATGGGCGCGAATGCGAAGGCGATGTTCTACAACTGGATGGATCACATAGCGATGGCGATACGCCTTGCGGATCCGTCGCGTCCGATCGTCTCCGGAATGCACGGGCTTTCCACGAAGGACAGCGCAAGTGCGCCGATTCGCCTCAACGGCGAAATCTCCGACATCCTCTGCACCCATCCGTACCAGTACTATGTGCCGGGATGCGGCAAGGAGGCGTTCAACACGATGCGCACAGAACTTCATCCGACGGCCGAGTCGGTGCTGTACCGCGACCTTGGCGGCAAGCCGTGCTTCGTGGAGGAGATCGGCAACCTCGGAACGAGCTGCGTATCCGACGAACGTACCGCAGCCGGGATGCGTTGCACGATGTTCAGTGCGTGGGCGAACGATCTCAAGGGATGCCTGTGGTGGTGCAACTCCGACCAGGAGGTTCTCGATTTCCCGCCGTACACGCTTACGCCCAACGAGCGCGAACTCGGAATGCTCCGTCAGGATCTGACGCCGAAACCGCTGATGCTTGAGATGCAGGCGTTTCAGGAGTTCCGCGCCTCCCTGCCGTTCCGCAAGCTTCCCAAGGCGAAGACCGATGCTGTGATTGTCGTGCCGGAGAAGGATCACGGCTGGATTCCTGGCTTTGGTGCATACCTTCTGGCGCGCCAGGCCGGATTCAATCCGAGTTTCGCCGGAGCGGAGCAGGAGCTGCCGGAGTCGACATTCTACATCGTCTGCTCCTCCGAACGCGACGAGAGCTACACGTACCCTGCGCAGAAGCGCATCTTCGCGAAGGCCAAGGACGGGGCGACCGTGCTTGTGCTGTACGCCGGCGACTCGCGTTTTACGCAGCTCCGTGAGCAGGCGGGGGTGAAGATCGACTACTGCAACCTGTCGCCGAGCGACAGGACATTCACGCTCGCGGCGCATCCTGATCGTCCCATCAACGTGTGGGACAAATCGACCTGCAAGCTTCTGGCGGCGGAGGCGGAGGTTCTCGGAAAGACCGACGCCGGAGAGCCGGTGTTCACGAAGTTCAAGTACGGCAAGGGCACGGTTCTCCTCTGCAACGCACCGATAGACAGGCAGACGATAGCCCGTTCCGATGCCCTTACCGGGACGAACATCAGGCCGTACTATCTTGTGTTCCGCGAGGCCGCAAAGATTGCAGGGCTGAAGCAGACGGTCGAGAAGGGTGACTGCCCGCTCGTCGGCTTCACCGAGCATCCGGCCGCAGACGGCTCCACGATTGTGATGGCGATCAATTTCGAGCCGCGTCAGCTTGTGTGTCCCGTGAAGGTGAACGGTCGCATCGGCCGCGTCTGGCGCGGAGACGTGAAGGACGGCAAGGTGTCGCTTGCCGCGAACGAGGTTGCGCTGTTTGAAGTGAAGTGAGAGGTGTCCGATGACGATTGCGGATGTGGTGAGGGTGCTTGACGGGAAGCTTGTGGCCGGCGATGCCGCAAGCCCTCGGGTCGTCGGCGCAGTGGTGGCGAACGACCTGATGAGCGATGTGCTTCTGTTTGACGCGGACGACGCCCTGATCCTGACTTCGCTTGCCAGCGATCAGGCGATACGCACGGCGCACATCGTAGGGGCGATGGGTGTTGTGGTTCACAACGCCAAGCCGCTTTCCGAGACGATGGTGAAGGTCGCCAACGACCTTCACATTCCGCTCGTCTCATCTCCGCTTTCAAAGTTCGATGCCTGCGTGAAGCTTCACGACGCGCTTGAGATGGAGAAGCGTACGTAATAAAGAGGGGGTTGACGATGGGAGAGACGTACAGTCCGACGATCCTTCCCGGTGCGCAGCAGCAGGACGACGACATCTTCGTCAAGTTCCCGCTCGATCCGTCCACGCTTGGCGGCGACGGCTCCGTGATAATCATGGAGCTTCTTCAGCGCTTCAAGGTCAGGGACGTCATGAAGCGCAAGGTCATCTCGCTCGCCCGCAGCACGTCCATGCGCGAAGCGCAGCGGATCATGCGCGAGAACCGCGTATCAGGGCTTCCGGTGTCGGAGGACGGGCGGCTCTTCGGCATAGTCTCCGTGAACGACATCATCAACGCGCTCGACAACGGCTGGATCGACGATCCGTGCGAGGCGCACATGGCGACGAACCTGGTGGTGCTTGAGGCCGGGATGCCGCTTGCGTATGCACTCCGGTATTTCGGGAACTACACATACGGACGCTTCCCGGTGCTGGATTCCTCTCGCAAGCTTGTCGGGATCATATCGCAGCGAGACGTGATGCGCGCTCTGCTCTACGAGCTGTCTGTTGAGATCCGCAAGCTGGAGCGCAAGGCGGCGCGAGGATCGAACATTCCGGAGCGTCCCGCCGGAGAGAACTATTTCCGCAAGGAGTTCGCCGTTGTCCACAACGATCTCGGAAGCGCCGGCCGCGCCGCGAACGAAATAAAGAAGATTCTGAAGGACCGCAAGGTGGATCGTTCAATCGCCCGGCGCGTTGCGGTTGCCGCATATGAGCTGGAGATCAACATCTGCATCCATTCGCACGGCGGCATTTTGACGTTCGTGATTTCCGATGAAGGAATCATGGTCAAGGCGAAGGATCGCGGACCCGGCATCCCGGACATCGAGTGGGCCTGCCGGGACGGAACGTCCACGGCAAACGACTGGATCCGTTCACTGGGCTTCGGCGCCGGCATGGGGCTCTCAAACTCGAAGCGTGTCGCAGACGAGTTCGGCATAAAGTCGGAGGTCGGAAGGTTCACCGAGGTGACGTGCCGCTTCCGGCTTAAATGACGCCGCTCACATCAGCGAGAGGATCGCGGGGGTGACGTCGGCGAGAGACGACACCATGCTGCGCATCTCGGTCTCCTTCGGCCCGAATACGATGAAGGGGACAGGGTTGCGGGTGTGTCCGCGCTCGTTCATAGCTTCGATGTTTCCGTGGTCGGACGTCATGACAAGCGTGATTCCGGCGGCGTCGGTGTAGCGCACGAGCGTAGAAAGGAATGCATCGTATTCGCGCAGCACGGCGCAGGCTCTCCCATAGTCCATCGAATGTCCGGCTACGTCAGTCTGGAAGTATTCGAAAAGCGTGAAATCGTTGGCGCGGATTATGTCGAAAAGATGTCGTGCCGCATCTTCGGGATCAATCACGGGAATGTCGGGATAGCGGTCACGGATCGTCTCGCGCGTCAGATCCTGCAGCACGGCGTTGTCATCCGACAGATCGGATACAGTCGATACCGTCTCAGGCGCCGTGAGAGCCATCACCGTGGTGACGGACTTGAACCTGCGCACCTCAAGCTCGTCTGCGGATTCCACGAGATAGGCGTCCGCAAACTTGACCTTCTTTCCGCGTTCCTTGAGCTTAAGGAAAAGGTTCTCCCTGCTGATCACGTCTCTCAGGCCAGGCCCAGGAAAACCTTCACAGTGCCGTCCCATGAACTGTGGCGCGTTCACGCCTGTGAACATGGTCGTCTGCCCGGTGGCAGATTGCGGCAAGCCGTCCACGCCAAGGTTTGCGTCGATCGGCCTGCAATGCGAGGCCATAAGCCGACACAGCGCCGGACATACCTCAGGGTTTATTGGATTGTCAGGTGAAGGTGGGGCGATTCCGACGCCATCGATGAACAGGTAGACGAGTTTCACAGGCCGTAAGACTTCATCTCCTTCTTGAGTTCGTCAAGTGAGACGCTGTCCTCCTTTGCCTTCTCAAGAGCCGTCTTGTAGAGCGGCTTTGCCTTGTTGACGAAGTCGGCCTGGCTCTTGGCGTCGCCATCATCGCCGGCGAGAGACGCGCAGCGCATGTAGTTCTTCGCCGCCACCCACTCGCGGGAGTAGACCACGCCGTTGGCAGGATCTGAATCCTCGAAATTCTCCATCTCGTCCGAAAGCATGTAATCGATGAAGACCTGAAGATGCTTTATGGCCTCCTTGCGCGGGTTGGCCTCCATCGCCTTGTGTGCGCGGAGCTTCGCGACGGTGCTCTTGCACCATCCCTGCGAGCGTCCCGGCATTCCGGCTTCAAGCAGTGCGATTGCGCCGTCGTAGTCGCCGACGAGGAAATAGCCGTCGAGCCTGCGTTCGCACAGGGAGTTCGCCGCCGCATCTGAGAGCCGTCCCGTCTTGAGGAGATATTCGGCGAATCCGATCATCTCCTTGATCCGTCGGTCGGTTTCCGCCTTGGGGGACTTCACGTCTCCGGTGAGGCGGATCATGGCCTCTTCGGCGAGCAGACCGATGGAGTCGTACGGAATCTTCGGCTCAAATCCGATCTTCGGAAGCCAACCCTTGAAGCGAACAGTGAAGAAGCGTTCGTCGACGAGCTTGCGAAGCCGCGCTGCGGACTCATCCATTGATGCGGCGCGGAACTCCTTCCTTACGGTCTTGTTCGTCGCCTTTTCCTGTTCGGGGCGCAGACGGACGGACCAGAGCCACAACGCCGCTCCCGCAACTGCGGCCAGCGCCGCCGCCACCACGAACAACTTGACCGTAGACGACTTCTCTCTCATCTGCAAGCACTCCTAATAGGTTCAGAAATAAAGATGCGCATATTATAGATGGAAAGCGGATTTGCCGCAAGAGAGAAATCATGGTATCATACGCAAAATTTTTTAGGAGGTCAGTGAAGATGAAAGAAGTTGGCGTTGGAATTCTCGGATTCGGAACGGTCGGTGCGGGCGTTGCGCAGGGATTGCTTGAGCATGGCGAGGTCATGTCCATGCGTCTTGGCGTGAAAATCGTGTTGAAGCGCATTGCCGACCTTGACATAACCACCGATCGCGGTGTCACTGTGCCTGACGGCGTCCTCACCACCGACGCCGCCTCCGTGATAGCGGATGACGGCATAGGCATCGTCGTGGAGACGATCGGCGGCACCGGCATAGCGAAGAAGCTTGTGCTTGACGCAATTGCGGCGAAGAAGTGCGTGGTCACGGCGAACAAGAAGCTGCTCGCGGAGTACGGACGGGAGATATTCGATGCGGCTTCGGCGAACGGCGTTGACATCTACTTCGGCGCAAGCGTGGGCGGCGGCATCCCGATCATCCGTGTTTTGCGCGAAGGCCTTTCCGGCAACGAGATAAACACCATCCACGGAATCCTGAACGGCACGTGCAACTACATACTCACGCGCATGGAGAACGAGGGCAAGCCTTTCGACGAAATCCTCAAGGATGCGCAGAAGCTCGGCTATGCCGAGGCGAATCCGTCCCTCGACATCGACGGCTTCGACACAGCCCACAAGGCCTGCATCCTCGCGGCGCTGGCCTACGGATTCCAGCCCACGCTCGAACAGGTGCAGGTCGAAGGCATCCGCAACCTTTCCGGCGATGACGTGAAGTACGCCGCGGACTTCGGCTACCGCATCAAGCTTCTCGCCTGCGTCGCACGTGACGGCGGAGAGGTCGAGGTCGGGGTGCATCCCACGCTCGTTCCCTTCTCCCATATGCTCGCCAACGTGAACGGCGTGTTCAACGCCGCCATGGTTAACGGCGACATGAGCGACTACACCATGTACTACGGACGCGGCGCCGGACGCGCCCCGACGGCATCCACCGTAGTTGCCGACATCGGCGACATCGCCCGCAACATAGCGAACGGCGAGACGCGGTACAGCCGCGCCGTGCCGACGTACGGCGAGGGCGTGACGAAACTCCGCGCCGCCGGCGACATCGTTTCGCGGTTCTACCTGCGCTTCATGCTCGCGGACAAGCCCGGTGCATTCGGCGCTGTCGCAACGGCGCTCGGAAAGCATGGCGTTTCCATCTCTGCGGCGTCGCAGAAGTCGAGCGGCGAAGGCAACGCGCCGGTGCCTGTCGTTGTTCTCACGCACAAGTCGCGCACCGCAGACCTCGAGGCGGCGCTTGGCGAGATTGAGAAGTCGGGCGTAGTCTCCGAGACTCCGGTCCGCCTGAGGATGCTCTGATTCTCCGGCGGACGGTCGTCCATCTATGGCGGCACTTCTGCCAGCGGAACGCAGAACGTGGAAGGGGCGTCTCTTCCTCGTCTGCGTATACGCATTGCTTGCGCTTGGCGGCATCACCATGGTTCTTCCGTTCATGGTGATGCTCGCTTCGAGCTTCTCCTCCAGCTACGACTACGCCCGTCACGCACCGGTGCTGCGCGCCCTATGGAACCGGAACGACCGTTTCATGCGGTCGGTGGCGACGTACTTTCCGAGATTTCCGCGTGACGTGTTTCCGGATGCACCTGCGTCCTGGACAACATGGCAATCCGTTGCGCAGGACAAGGCCGGTGTGGACAGGTTCGCCGATGCGCTGCTCGATCCGCTCACGAACAGGACGCTATACGCTGAATGGAGGCGAGGGGCGGAGCGGTATCGTGAATTGTCTTCCGCATGGGACATCCACCGCACGGTGTGCAACTACGACCCGCGGGACGTGCAGCCGTTCACCGGGTCGTTCCAGACGTCGTTTACGGCGGAGACGCATCTGCCCGTTGCGGACGCGGGATGGTCGCCGCCGACGGATGACGAGAGATACGGGCTGTGGTGCAGGTTCAAGGATTCGTACCGGCAGCGTATGCAGAGCCGGGGCGACTACCTGTGCCGGACAACACCTGTTGCGACGGCTGCGGCCGATGCGGCGGTGCTGCGCGACGGTCTCCGGAAGGCTATTGCCGTGCAGTTCATCGAGCATGGCCGGCGGGACTTTCTTCTCGGCGCGTTCGACAACTACCGGCTTGTGGGGCAATACCTGTTTCTGCGCGGAGAGGCGTTCATGAACACCGTACTGCTCGTGCTGTTCTCCGTGTTTGCGTCGCTCATCGTAAATCCGCTCGCCGCATATGCTCTGTCCCGTTTCCGCATGAAGGGTGCGGAGGGCGTGCTGCTTTTTCTGCTTGCGACGATGGCGTTCCCGGCGGCTGTGACGGCCATACCTGGATTTCTGCTCATCCGCGATCTGGGGCTGATAAACACTCTTGCGGCGCTTGTCCTCCCGACGGTGGCGAGCGGCATGAGCATATTCATCCTCAAAGGGTTCTTCGATGCGCTTCCCCGCGAACTCTATGAGGCTGCGGCGATCGACGGTGCTGGCGAGTGGACGGTGTTCACCCGGATAACGCTTCCGATGACTACGCCGATACTCGCCGTGAATGCGCTCAACCATTTCATTGCGGCGTACAATTCGTGGGAGTGGGCGTTCCTCGTCTGCCAGAAGGAATCCAAATGGACGATTGCGGTGTGGATGTACCAGATGAGCCAGGAGATGGCCGGCCAGCCGTGGTGCGTAATGGCGGGCTTTGTGCTGGTTTCCATCCCGACGGCGCTTGTGTTCCTCTTCTGCCAGAAAGTCATCCTTCGCGGAATTGTGCTTCCGAGCATGAAATGACGCCGCACCGGCGGCAGCGCGGCGTTATGGTATAATCCAGACCATATGCAGAACATCGATGTGATAGTGGCCGGGGCCGGAGTGTGGGGCTGCACTGTGGCGCGTTGCATCGCCGAGCAGGGATGCAAGGTGCTGGTGATGGAGAAGCGGCCCGTCGTGGGCGGAAACGTGCGCTGCGAGACGGATCCCGGCAGCGGGATCGAGATCCATGTGTACGGAAGCCACATATTCCATACGCATCTTGACGATGTGTGGCGTTTCGTCCACCGCTTCGTGGAGTTCAACGGATATCAGCACAAGGTGCTTGCGCGTCATGACGGAAAGACGTATTTTCTTCCGGTGGGGCTTGCGCTCGTGAACAAGTTCTTCGGCGTGGAGCTGTCACCGTCAGAACTGCCGGGGTTCATGGCCGACGAATCGCGCAAGGGGCGGCTCTTCGACGCATTTTTCCGTGGCTACACGTCGAAGCAGTGGGGGCGGCGTCCGGAGGACATCGATCCGTCCATCATCAGGCGTGTGCCGGTACGCGCCTCGTATGACGTAAACTACTTCAACGACAGCAACCAGGGCATCCCGCTAACCGGGTACAACTCGCTGTTCGAGCGTCTTCTCGACCATCCGAACATCACCGTGGAGTGCAATCGCGAATTCGACCTTGAGGGCTGGCGGCGCGGTGCGCTCTCAGGCAGACCGGTGTACTATTCCGGTCCGATAGACCGTCTTTTCGGATACAGATACGGGGAACTGCCGTGGCGTTCGCTCACCTTCGAGCGAGAGACGCTCGACATCGCGGACTATCAGGGCACAAGCGTTGTGAACTACGTGGATGCCGACATTCCGTACACGCGCATACACGAGTTCAAGCACTACCATCCGGAGGACAAGGCGACGATGGCGCTGGCAAAGACCGTGATAATGCGCGAGTATCCGCGCACATGGAAGTCCGGCGACGAACCGTACTATCCTGTTGACACCCCGGAATCTCAAGCGCTGCTCCTGAAATACCGGGAAGAGGCCATGAAGATTCCTGGGCTTACGGTTGGCGGAAGGCTTGGCGAATACAGGTACTATGACATGGATCAGTCCATTGGAAAGGCGCTTGAGGTCGCACTTCGCAATTGAGCGAGATCCCCCGGCCTTCCCGCAGGCTGTCCGTCGCTGTCGGCTTCGTGTGATATAATAGGGCGTGTGAAGAGATTTCAGACATTGCTGTGGTGCATGGCCGTTTCCGTCGCGTTTGCGGAGGGACAGCCTTTCTCGCGCTACCAGACGATCATCGACAGAAAGCCGTTCGGGCCGGAGCCGGTGAACTTTGACCCCGAAGCGCTGCCTGGTTCGGCTGCGGCATCCGGAGCTGCCGGCGAAATGACGCCGGAGCAGCGTACCGCAGAGGAGCGGCAGCTTGCCGCCAAGGTGCGCGTCTCCATACTCAACGTGACGCCGGCCGGCGCCGTCAAAGTCGGTTTTACGGATTCATCGGTCACTCCGAACGAAAACTACTACCTCAAGGTTGGTGCGAGCCAGAACGGATGGACGGTGAAGGATGCGGATCCGAAGACGGAATCCGTCACCCTTGAGAAGGACGGCGTGGAGGTGACTCTCAAGCTTGGCGAAGCATCGGGCGGGCGGGACGCGAAGGGCGGTCAGTCCAAACGCCGTCAGGCGGCGGCCATGCCGGCAGCAATGCCGCTTAGTGCGTCGAACCGTGACGCAGAGCCGGAGGCGTCTGGCCGGGGCCGTTCCATAGGCGGGCTGGCGCGTCTTCGCCAGCGACGCATGGAGAAGAAGGCCGAAGAGCAGGCGGAGGCAGAGCGCAAGCGCGAGGCGGCGGCCGTCGCGGAGGAGGCGCGCAAGGAGCGCGAGGCCGCAGAGGCCGCAGAGAAGCAGAGGGTGGAAGAGGAGCGGCGGCAGCAACGCGAGGCTCTGATGCAGATCCAGGAGCAGCTGAGAAAGGCGCGCGAGGAACGTGAAGCGGCAGCGGCAAACAAAGCCAATGAGGAGGAGCAGGGTGAAACGGACAACGCTGAGTGAATTCAGGGATTCCCTGCTCAAGACGGGCGGATATTCGTCCGGGACGGACGTGCTGGCGCCTGTGCGGAGGAAAAAAGGACGCTGGACGACATTCAGTTTCACCATGAGCGTCTTTTTCGTGTTTCCGTACTGTGCGGTGCGCGAGTTCTTCAGGTCGCTTACGACGGAGCTGTGGGCGCGATGCTGCTTCAAGGCGCACCAGAAGGCTGAACGCTTCGGCATGAAGGTGACGGCTGACGGGTGGGAGAACAGGAACGTTTGCAAAGGTCCGGTTGTATACCTCTGCAACCACATGTCAACCCTTGAGACGATCATGCTTCCGCCTGTGCTTTTGACGTATGGGCCGTTCAACATATTCGTGAAGGCGTCGCTTTCGCGTCTGCCGGCGCTGAAACGCGCCGCCGCGCACATGGGGCTCATCCCGCTTGGACGCAAGTCGCCGCGAGAGGATCTCATGCAGGTGTTCAAGGAGGGGGTTGCCCGCATAAAGGAAGGGCACTCGATCCTGATATTCCCGCAAGGGTCGCGTGAGCGCGTGTTCTCTCGCAGACTGTACTCCTCCATCGGCGCGAAACTTGCGGAGAAGGCGGGGGTGCCGGTGATTCCGGTCGCCGTCAAAACGGACTGCGAACCGACCCGTCCCGACGGGTGCGGATGGCTAAAGGATTTCGGCACCGTCGATCCGTCGAAGGACATACGTCTCCGGTGCGGTCCTCCGATCACCGGAACGGCCAAGGAGATGCATCAGAAGGTGTTTGATTGGATCAAGGCGCAGCTTGATGAGTGGGGGCTTCCGACAGAGGGATGAAAGGCCGCCGCTATCTGATCTGGCTCAATTGGCCTGAGCGTCCGTTCAGGCTGTGCGCTGCCGACAAGGCGTTCTTCCAATCTTTGGTCGGACGCAACGATGTGCGGGTTGTGCGTTCCGTACGTGCGTTCCTGAGGGAGCTTCCGCTTGCGACGCACGCCATATGCTGGGAGTTTCGCAAGGAGTGGTTTGCGTCCGCGCCGAATCTCCGCGTGCTTGCGACACCTGGCGCCGGCCGGGAACTGATGCCGACGGATGCCGAACTTCCGGCAGGTGTGACGAAATACCATGGCGAGTTTCATGGTCAGGTGATGAGCGAGACCGTTATCGCCTACATGCTTGCGTGGTGCCGTGGACTGTATCCGGCGTACGACTGGCAAAGATCTGGCGATGACGGCAATCTTTGGCGACGCACTGAACTTGGTGAGCGGTGCTTTTCTCTTGCCGGGACGAAAGCCGTCATCCTCGGCTACGGGCGCATCGGCGGCGCAATCGGGAAGAGGCTTGAGGCCATGGGCGTGTCGATTGCAGGCATACGGCGCGGCAACTTCGCTGAGCTTCGTCCTGCCGTTTCCGACGCGGATTGGCTGATATGCGTATTGCCGTCCGACACCGGCACCGACGGCATCGTCGATGCCGCGCTGTTGCGCAGGATGAAGCGCAGTGCGGTTCTGATCAACATCGGGCGCGGAAACGCCGTTGTTGAAAGCGACCTCGCCGAAGCGCTGAAACGCCGCAGGATTGCGGCTGCGTTCCTTGACGTGTTCCGCAAAGAGCCGCTTGACGCCTCCTCTCCGCTTGCCGCCGATCTGCCCGGTCTGTACCGCTTTCCGCACGGATCTGCGTTCACCCCAGACTATTTGACGATGTTTTTCCGCGAATTGGCTTCGCGTGGGGCGCTGCGGTAGCGTAGGACGAACGATTGGCTTCGCTTTTTGCGTCAGCAAACACCATTGACAAGCACAGCAACAAGACAGGAAAGGAAACCTACCGATGAAAATGTCCCTAAGTATCGTCTGTCTCGCGGCGTTCACCGCAGGCGCCAAGACCGTCCAGATGCCGCCGTCATGCACAACGCCCGACGGACTGTGCGTGGATTCACGCGGCAGGCTCGTCATTGCCGCGCCCAACAATGACCGCAAGCAGCCGGGAGCGGTGTTCAGGATGGAGACACCCGATTCTGCACCGGTGAAGTGGTTTGACGTACCGCCGTGTCCGGAAACAGGGTATGCGTCGCCGATGGGGATATGCTTCGGGCCGTCCGGTGAGCTGTACGTCTGCGACAACCAGAAGGATTCGAAGGGGCGCCTTCTTCGCATCACGTTCAAGGACGACAAGATTGACAGGTGCGAAGCGGTCGCCGTTGGTCTCGACAACGCAAACGGAGTGAAGTACCTCAACGGCAAGGTCTACATGACGCAGGCGTTCCTGTACGGCGTCAAGCGCGGCGACGGTGCGGCATCGAGCGGACTTTACATGTTCGATTCGAAAGACCGCAACGTGCGCGTCGGCAACACGCCGTCCGATGTGCAGTGCGTCTTCTCCGACGTCACGCGCAATCCGGCCATACGCGGCGGACTGAACGGCGTTGCGGTGGATGGAAACGGAATCATCTACACCGGCAACTATGGCGACGGCCGCGTATGGAGGCTAACGCCTGGTGCGGATGGGCGCATCGTGAAGTGCGAAGAGATCGTTCATGCCGGTGGGGCGTCCGTGACGCCTGACGGAATGTGCGTCGATGCGGAGAACAACGTCTACATTGCCGATATGCGCGGTGATGCGGCTGAGATGATATCGTTTTCCGGCAGGTTCAGCGTAATCCGCAAGGGTGGGTTCGTGCGTCCGAGCGAACCGTGCGTGTGGAAAGGATTCCTCTGCGTATCGAACTACGGCGGCACTACGCTTGAACTGCTGCCGCTCACCCGCTGAGGATGCGGAAAACGAAGCAAACGGCGGCCGGATGTACGTCCGGCCGCCGTTCGTTCTGCCCCCGTTGACATACCTACCGGAATGTATTATAATCCGCGCCTGTTTTTTGAGGACATAATGGCGAGACGGACGAAAGAAGAGGCTGAAAAGACGCGTACGCGCATTCTTGCGAGTGCGCTTTCGCTTTTTGCCAGGCAGGGATATGACCACACGACGTTCAACGACATCGCGGCGCGGCTTCGTTTGACGAAGGGTGCGGTGTATTGGCATTTCAAGTCGAAGGAGGCCCTGCTGATGGCTCTGATCGACGAGATGTTCGAGACGTTCGAGCGGCAGTTCTCCGCGTTCAAGTCGCCAGATGGGCAGGGAATCGCCGTATCGGAGCTTACGTTCAACGCAGTGGCCGATCTGATGGCGATAGACGCGGAGAAGGTCGTTGGAGACCGCAGGATATCGCAGTTTTTCATGCTCATGAAATGCCAGATGCGGTGGTTCGACACCTCGATGGCCAAGGTTCGCGAGAATCTGCTGACCAACGACAGGTTCGGGCCTATGAAGGCGTTCAGGTGCGCGGTGGAGAACGACATCCGTGCCGGACGTGCCAGGAAGGGCGTCGATGCTCTTCAGGTCGCGACGGTGTGCATGGCGATATGGGACGGTCTTGTGCAGGGCTGCATAGAGCATTTCCTTGAATGTGATCTTGTGGATACGCTCAGGAAGTCGTACGAGGCGGTCTGGAACTCCATATGCGCAGGCGGGGCGCAGAGCATGAACTGGACATCTGCGGCCTGCGGTTCGCCGGAGAGGGCGTGACGTTGATTTTGTCTTAACTAAGGAAGAAGAACATGGAAAAGAAACAGGAAGAAATGAACAAGGGCAGCGCAATCGGCGCCGTCATCGGACAGGTCGTGCTTGGTGCGGTGTGTCTCGCTGCCGGCTGGATCTGCTGCGGACTCTACGGATCTATGGCGGGCAAGGAGGATGGCAAGCCGCGGGCGGTCGGTCCTGCTGAGGTGACGGTCGCGACGACAAACGTCGAGATGCGCGCATACAACCTTCCTGAGAAGTTCGTTGCACATGCTGAACCTCTTCAGGAGGTGGAGCTTCTTCCGCAGGTAGATGGCTACATCAAGGAGATCCTCTTCAAGGAGGGCGATGTCGTCAAGGCCGGTCAGACGCTGTACATCCTCGATGACGAGCGCTACCAGGCTGTCGTTAACCAGCGCAAGGCCGATCTCGAAGCTGCGCAGGCCGAGGAGCGCCGTGCGGCGCGCTACTACAAGCGTATGCTCGCCGCCGATGCCCGCGGCATCACGCAGCTTGAGCGCGACAACGCCGAGGCCGGCGCCGAGAGCGCGGCGGCGGCGGTTCTTCAGGCCAAGGCGAACCTCGTCGTCGCCGAATACGACCTCAAGAAGGCGAAGGTCATCGCCCCGATAGACGGGCAGATCGGCAAGACGTCCGCCCACATCGGCGACTACGTTGCGCCGTCGAAGGGCGCTCTTGCGCACATCGTCCAGATCGACCCGATGCGCGTGAGCTTCCCGCTGACCGACCGCCAGTACCTTGCATGGCGCGAGGCGATGAAGGAGGGACGGAGCGTCGACAGGCGTACCCGCATCGTCCTGCCTGACGGAAAGCTCTATGGTGCGGAGGGCAAGTTTGCGTTTGACGACAACACGATGAGCGAATCAACCGCCACGATCGTAATGCGCATGACGTTCCCCAACCCCGACAGGTTCCTCATCCCGAACACATACGTGAACCTGCTTATGGATTCGCATATTCCACCGAAGTATCCGTCAGTGCCGCAGACTGCGATATTCGACCTCACCGGCGGCAATGTGGCTGTGTGGGTGGTTGACGCGAATTCGCAGGTTCACGCCCGCACCGTCAAGACCCTTGAGATGTTCGAGGGCTGGGTGCCGGTGATCCAGGGGCTTGAGGAGGGCGAAACGGTCATCACGGCCGGCGTCGCCAAGCTCAGGGAAGGTGCGGTCGTCAAGCTGGCCGTGCAGACGTCCAACCACGAAAACAATCCCAACCACAAGTCCTTTGACGAACTCCAGAAGGGGAACTCGAAGTGAAACTGACCATACGTGAATCCATCGACAAGATAAAGACGTTCTCGCGAATCTTCGTTGAGCGTCCGCGTTTTGCGATGGTCATATCCATCGTGCTTCTCATAGCGGGATGGATGAGCATCTTCAACCTGCCGATTTCGCAGTATCCGAACGTAACGCCGCCTGAAATCAAGGTGACGTACAACTACCCCGGCTCAAATGCCCGTGAGGTGATGAACACGATCGCCACGCCGCTTGAAGACGAAATCAACGGCGTGGATGACATGATCTACATGAACTCCGAGTCTTCGGACGACGGCAACTACGCGCTCACCGTGTCCTTCGAGGTCGAATCCGACCGTGACATGGACATGGTGAAGGTGCAGAACCGCCTGTCGCTCGCCGAGGCGAAGCTCCCGGCCGAGGCGAAGGAGCTTGGCGGACGCGTCCGCGCCCAGAGTTCCGATCAGCTCGGCTTCATCGCACTCCGCGCCAAAGAGGGTGCGGGGCACAAGATTTCGCGAATGGAGATCTCCGACTACATCTACAACAACATCCAGCAGGTGCTTCTGCGAATCCCCGGCGTCGGCGAGGCGACGGTGTACGGCCCGAAGCTGGCGGTGCGCATATGGATGGATTCGGACAGGATGGCTGCGCAGAAGATGAACTCCGAGGAGGTCATTCAGGCAGTCTCCTCCCAGAACGTGCAGGCATCGCTTGGCGTCGTCGGTTCGGCGCCTGTCCAGAAGTACGGCGCATTCTCGTATTCCGTGCTGGCCAAGGGACGTCTGATGACCGCCGACGAGTTCGGCGAGATAGTGATCCGTCGCGACGACAACGGTGGCATGGTGCAGCTGAAGGATGTCGCCCGCGTTGAGATCGGTGAAGAGAACTACACGTTCGACGGCCAGCTCAACGGAGAGGTCTCCGTGTTCATAGGTCTTCAGCAGACGCCTGGCGCGAACGCCATCGAGACAATGAACGCGGTCATGGACACGATGGCCCGTCTCGAAAAGTCGTTCCCTGAGGGGCTTGAGTGGACGCTCCCGTACGATGCCACTGAATACGTGCGCATGTGCATCAAGGAGATCGTCGAGACGCTTCTCATCACGTTCGCGCTCGTCGTGTTCGTATGCTACCTCTTCCTGCAGGACTGGAGGGCGACGCTCGTTCCGTGTCTTACGATTCCGGTGTCGATCTCCGCGACGTTCATCGTGATGGCCATGCTCGGCTACTCCATCAACATCCTTACGCTCTTCGGACTTGTGCTGTCCATCGGTGTGGTGGTGGATGACTGCATCGTTGTGGTAGAACGTGTGCAGTATCTCATCGAGACGAGAGGTCTCAACTCCAAGGAGGCGACCATCCAGGCCATGAGCGACGTGACGAGCGCCGTCATCGCGACGACCCTTGTCCTTCTCGGCATCTTTGTGCCGGTCGGCTTCATGAGCGGCATCACCGGGCGCATTTACCAACAGTTCTCGGTCACGCTCTCCGCCGCTGTGTGCTTCTCCACGGTCTGCGCACTTACGCTTGCACCCGCGCTCTGCTCGCTCCTTCTCGGCTCGGCACAGCCGTTTAGGCACGGCCCGTTTGCGTGGTTCAACGCTTTGATCGATGCATTCAAGGGAATGTTTGTGAATATTGCGAAGTTCCTTGCGAGGCGCATATTCCTTTCGCTGATGCTTCTCATCCTGTCGATACTCCTTACAATCCAGATGTTCTTCTCGACGAAGTCATCGTTCCTTCCTGACGAAGACCAGTCCGTGGTGTTCGCCTCTCTCGAGATGCCTGAGGGAACCACGATGGATCGCACCCGCGATGTCGCGCTGAGGGCGAGTAGACTTCTGAGGGAGACGTTCCCCGAAGTGCAGTCGGTGCTTTCGGTGGAGGGAATGTCCATGACGGCCGGACGCGGCGAATCGCAGGCCATGCTCATCGTGGATCTCACCGACTGGACCAAGCGTCCCAACAAGAATCAGCACGCCGTCTCCGGCATGGTGCCGCGCATCCAGATGGCGCTTGCAGCCATCCCCGAACCTGCGTGGCGCGTGTTCGTGCCGCCGGCGATTCCGGGTCTTGGAACCAACTCCGGAATCGACCTCAGGCTTCAGTCCACCGAATCTTCCGACCCGGCGGAGCTTGAAAAGGTGCAGGGCGAAGTGCTCGCCAAGCTCAACGCCAACCCGAAGATACTTGCGGCGTTCTCCGGCTTCACGTCCAAGACACCGCATCTGCGCTTCCACATGGACCGCACGAAGGCCGAGATGTATCATGTGCCTGTCGCGACGGCCTATCAGACGATGCAGAACTATCTTGGTTCCCGCTACGTGAACGATGTCAACCTCGGCACCCAGGTGAACCGCGTGACAGTCCGCGCAGACTGGAAGGGACGCGATACGCCTGAGTCGATTGGTCGCCTCTATGTGCGCAGCGACACCGGCAACATGGTTCCGCTCGGCTCTCTCGGTACGCTTACCCGTGAAATCGGGCCGCGCACGATGCAGCGCTTCAACATGTTCCCGGCGGCGAACATAACCGTGATGCCGATGACGGGCGTCGCCACCGGCGAAATCATCGAGTTCATCCAGGAGATGATGGCGGAGACGCTTCCGGAGGGCTTTGCGTATGAATGGGGCGGAATCACGTTCCAGGAGCAGCGCAACGCCGGATCGTCTGGCCCGCTGATTCTTCTTGCGCTTCTGTTCGGCTACCTGTTCCTCGTGGCGCAGTACGAATCGTGGACGATTCCGATGCCGGTGATGCTGTCGATCTTCGTGGCGGTGCTCGGAGCGCTCGTCGGTCTCAAGCTCTTCGGGCTTTCGATGTCCGTGTACGCGCAGCTCGGTCTCGTGCTTCTCGTCGGGCTTGCGTCGAAGAACGCGATTCTCATCGTCGAGTTTGCGAAGGACAAGCACGAGGGTGAAGGGTATTCAATCGTGGATTCGGCCGGCATTGCGGCCGGAGAGCGTCTTCGCGCCCTGCTGATGACGGCGCTCACCACGCTTCTCGGCGCACTTCCGATGGTGATCGCGACAGGTGCCGGCGCGGCGTCCCGCAACGCAATCGGCGTGACCGAGTTCTTCGGAATGCTTGCGTCGGTGGTGTTCGGCATTCTGCTCGTGCCGGGTCTGTATGCCCTCTTCCAGACATGGCGTGAACACGCGAAACGCTTTTTCGCCTATATGTCCGCGACGGCTGCGCGCCGTCGCACACTGCGGGCGAGGTCAAGTGATTCAAAGTGACAGAGAACGGAGATTGAAAATGAAGTTGAACGGAACATTTCTCGCTGCAATGGCGCTCTGCGCCGCCGGGTGCGTGGATGTGCGCCCATCATGGATGACGGTGGGGCCTGATTTCAAGAGTCCGGAGTTCGATGTTGAGGATGCAGCGTTGAAGGCGCCCGGCGCAGGGTGGCCGATGACGACGAACTTCACGGCCACGGGCGAGTTCAAGCCGGCGAGTGAGGCTGAAGATCCCCGCATCCTCCTCAAGGCGGAGAACATCCGCAGCTGGTGGCGTCAATTCAACGACGAGCTGCTTTCAAGTCTTGTCGAGAACGCGGTGTCGAACAACCGCTCCTTCCTCATGGCCCAGCAGCGGCTTGAGCAGGCTCGTTGGCGTCTTGCAGGATCATGGTCGGATGTTCTGCCGCACATCACTGGCATTGGCGACGTTGAGCGGTCCCAGGGCGGAAAGAACGGAAAGTCCGGCAAGTTTCACCGCGACGTGTTCAAGGCCGGCTTTGATGCGACATGGGAGATTGACGTATTCGGCGGTGTGAGCCGCGAGATCGAGGAGACGGAGGCGTTGATGGAGAAGGCGAACTGCAGCCTTGCCGACGCATGGGTCACGCTCTCGTCCGAGATCGCCAGCCAGTACGTGGAGCTGCGCACAATCCAGGAGCGTCTCGCCGTTGCCCGCACAAACCTCAAGCTCCAGACCGAGACGTACGACATTCTCAAGAGCCGTCTCGACTCCGGCATAGGTGATGAGCTTGCCGTCAACCAGGCCAAGTACAACGTCGAGCAGACGCGGGCGACAATCCCTAACCTGCTTGCGACGGAGGAGTCTCTCATGGATGCACTTGCGATTCTCGCCGGCACCATGCCTGGAGCCTTGCACGACCAGCTCAAGGTGCGCCCCGAACGCGACTGGCTCATCGAGCCGATGAGGTTGCCGACCATCCCGCTGAACGTTATCCGTTCGCGTCCTGACGTGCGTGCCGCTGAGTTTGCCCTTGCGGCACAGGTTGCTCACGTCGGTGTGTCCGAGTCGCTCCTCTTCCCCAAGTTCTACCTGAACGGTTCGCTCGGTCTTGAATCCGTGCACGCAAGGAAGTTCCTTGAGCGCGATTCACTTTACGGTTCGATTGGTCCTTCCGTGTCGTGGCCGATATTCCAGGGCGGAAACCTGTACGCGAACCTGAAGGCCGAGGAGGCAGCCATGGATGAGGCGGCGTACAACTATGAGTACACCGTCCAGAAGGCTTTTGGCGAAGTTCGCACGGCGTATTCCGCCTACACGCAGCAGTATCACCGCTATGAATCCCTCAAGGGTGCGGTGAAGGCGGCGAAAGATGCGGAGAACATCTCACAGGATCTCTATAAGAACGGACTTTCGGACTTCAACAACGTACTCGATGCGCAGCGTTCGCTGCTGACGCTTGAGGAGGCCTTGACGATTTCGCGTGGACAGATTTCGCAGAATCTGATAAGCCTCTACAAGTCGCTTGGCGGCGGAATCGCCATGTGAGATGATTGATTGAGCAATGATTGATTTGTCGATTCCCTGATTTCATGATTCGTGATTGATTTGCG
>CAYTWE010000007.1:0-63688 GCA_964440985.1 uncultured Lentisphaeraceae bacterium
GGGGGTAGCTCATCTGCCGACCATACCGGATTGTCCATGAAGTTGTTGGAGAGGAATGCCGCATCCTCTCAATCCGCCACGGGCGTATGCTCATGACTGCAGACGACACGCACTTGAACTGACTGCACACCATCGAAATCTTCGTCCGCCGCCCCGCATCTGAACCTTGTGGTATAATTCCGCGCAAATGACAGACAAGATACTCAAACTGAAGCCGTCCGCATTCCTGTTCGACCTTGACGGCACACTCATAGACAGCGAAATGCTCTGGAGCAAGGCGATTGTGGCGTGGCTTCAGTCATACGGAATATGCGAGGAGACGAATGAGATTGCCGCACTTGTGTTCGGGCACAGCTGGATTGACATACACGCCGCACTTCTCACCCGCTTTCCTTCCCTGCCGCGAAATCCGTCCGAACACGACGCCAAGGCGCTCAGGTCGCACTATTGCAGACTATCCGCCAACCCACAGGACATCATAATCCGTTCAGCCGTCGAATTCTACCATGCCGCCGCGCAACTTGCCCCATGCGCAATCGTTTCTGGCTCGCCAAGCGGAGATGTGGCCCGCGCCGCCCAACTCTGCGGCATAGAGCGGGTGACTGCGTTCACGCTCGGCGCAGAGGACTACGCAAAAGGCAAACCCGCACCGGACGGATATCTCGCTGCGGCAATGCGGCTTGGCGTCAATCCGTCCGAATGCGTGGTGATAGAGGATTCAACCGCAGGAGTGAAGTCGGGCATCGCCGCCGGAATGAAGGTCGTCGGCATAGACCGCAACCGCATTGTGCGGCAGGACTTCACCGGATGCTTCATCACAGTCTCCGACCTTTCGGAACTGATGCGCGATTAACCGGCCAAGTCTCTGCCGCTGAGACGGATCAGCGCTCTGTCGGCGGCTTTGCGCTGTACGTCAACCCCGGCACGGTGCGCGGATGGGTAGCCGCACCGTTGAACACCGCGAACGTGATGGCGCAGGAGTACCACGTCTTGGCTTTTGCGACATCCGTTTCGATGCGCACGTGATTCCATCCCTTCTTCAGGTGTATCGGATACGGTTCGCGAAGAGCGGGCATCTCGTCCACAAGCGGCTTTTCGAGCATATCTGTCGAATACGGAACATCCTGCTCGGGTCCGCTCGAAGTCGTGCTCTTCATTCCCGGCTGCTTCCATGCCGGCGGCGGAAGATCAACGCCGTTCAATGAAATCTTTCCGTTGAGGGAGTTCCACTCTCCAGTCTTCGGCGTATTCGGCATACGGAGACGTCCATACACGCCGTTGATTCCGGAAAGATCTATCCAACCCCCGCAATCAATGTCCGACGGCGCGTGAATCCAGGTCTCAATAGCAACCCTTCCGTTCTTGCTTGCGAAAATCGGCGCATCCTTTGGCAGCAGCAGAGCTTCATACGGGTCGTTCATGCGGATCGTACCCTGCGCAATTTCATCGGCAAGCACCGCACCGGTGCTGCAGTCCACAACGCGCCAGCGCATTTCGGTCTGCGACATGAACGGGAACGGATGCGGGAACTCGGCAAGCACAACATCGCGGTGGGCAAGCATACGCCGCTCAAGATCGCAGACACGGGCAAACGGCTCAGTGCCGGGCTTCGGCATCCTGCCGATGAACGCCGGCTCATCCTTGTCCCTGCCATGCCAGAAGTTGTCGCCCATTGCGACGATCGACGGAAACACCATGCACTCCTTGAAGAGCTTCAGCGTGTCGTCGCCCACGTTGTCGTCATGCCACGTGCAGGTTATCGCGCCAAGCTTGCGTTCCTCCGCGACGTCCCAGCGGCAGGGCTTCTTGAATGCCGCATGACGCAGAACCTCGAACGGAGTCCACGACGTATTGTACAGCCTTGCGGAATCGAAGGATTCGTTCACGGTGTTCGTGACATGGTTATCGTACCACACCATGTCGACCGTCTTGCAGGACGGATCGATCATCTTGCCCGGGGCCCACACCACGGCCTTGCGTCCGGCCGCGTTCAGCGTACGCGCCCACTTCGTCGGCCACGTGTCGTCGCAGTACTCCGCCGACATGCGAACCTCGTCCGTGCCAAGGTGCACAAACGGCATCTCCTCCACAGACGCCAGAGAGCACAGCTCCTCGAAAAGCTCGGATATGACACGGTCGGTGCCGGGAGCCTTCATCGTGCTGATGCCCATGCCGCGCCTGAACGCAAGGGTATGCCCCGGAACGTCAAGCTCCGGCATGATGGTGATGCCGCGTTCGCCCGCATATTTCACCATCTCCTTGAATTCATCCTGTGTGTAGTATTTGCCGATCTGGCGCATGAATGCGCCCTTGGCGTTGAGCTGCGGATACTTCTTGGACTCAAGACGCCATCCGTGGTAGTCGGAAAGATGCCAATGGAACAGGTTCAGCTTGTATGCGGCCATCATGTCGATGATAGCCCGCACTCCGGACAGCTCAAGGTAGTTCCGCCCGCAGTCGTTCATGAATCCGCGCCAGCGAAGCGACGGCCAGTCCGTGATCCGGCAGCACGGCACTTTCCCGTCCGACAGCTTGACGAGCTGCGCAAGCGTGACGCGGGCGTAGCGCTCACCACGCGCATCGGATGCCGTTATCTTCACGCCATCCGTTCCGATATCAAGCACATACGCCTCCGCCGCTACGGCTGCCGGCGCCCCGGAAACAGCCTGACGCACAACGGAAATCCGATCAAGAGAAGCGGCATCTGCAGTGCCGCCGGTTTCCGACACACGTACCGGCTTGGGTATCAGCAAATCGACCGGTGAGACGCCACTGGCGACCGACCACACAGACAAAGACAAGACCGCAACCGCAATAATTTTGTTTTTCATGTCCACATTATACCACACTTGACGCCACATAGCGCAACACCCGCCATTTTCTGACGGAATGCCACCTGTCAAAGCAAATGCGACCACCACGGTCGCATCCGCTTGCTCCGAAAGTCAATATATCCTGTTCTCACATCCGTCAAGAAGACGGCGGATGTTGGCCTTGTGCTTGTAGATGGCCGCAACCGCAACAAGTGTCACGACAATGCACAGCGGCATATTCCGCCATCCCATGCTTCCAAGCCACGGGAACCATACGCCCACCGCAAGGAACGCCGCAGCGAGGCAGCTGCCAAGAGAAATGTAGTGGGACAGCCACACCGTGACCACGAAAATCCCGAATGCAAGCAGCACAAGTCCGGGAAGAAGCCCCAAAAGCATGCCGAAGCCCGTCGCCACGCCCTTCCCGCCCTTGAATTTCATGAAGCAGGTGAACATATGTCCAACCACCGCCATCAATCCAACGACAAGCGGGAGATGCGCATCGCAGCAGAACCGCTTGCACAGGACGACAGGAATCAAGCCCTTTAGAAAGTCGCACAGGAACGCAAGCAATCCCCATTTCTTTCCGACAGTGCGGTAGACGTTCGTCGCACCAATGTTTTTGGATCCCACCGTGCGAACATCCACACCGCGCATCCTGCCGATCAGAAATCCGAACGGCACCGCACCCGCGAAGTACGCAACGGCAATCCACGCCAACCATTCAATCACCTTTTCCATGTCGAGTCAACCCTTTCATTCAGATTTCCATTCCGCCGACGGCGACATCCATCGACGGATCCACGCCAAACGGCCAGTGATTATAGCATATCAGGAACGCGACGCCCGGTCGGACGCCTTCGATTCCGCGTGAAACCGGTTCAGAGGCCTCCCGTCATCCGGCACGTCCCCATCCGCTATCGCAGTGCGCCGCGCACGGAACGCAAGACCGAACACCTCAAGTCCAATCAGCGAAAGCACAGTTGTCGCCACGCTGACAGCATACAGCCCTGATGCGACAGCCATGCCGATTCCGGCTGCGACCCATATGCCGGCCGCCGTCGTAAGACCGTGGACAGCCTGGCGGTGAACCATAATCGAACCGGCGCCTATGAACCCTATGCCGCTCACGATCTGCGACGCGACACGCGACGGATCACCGGCACCTTCAAATCCATAGCGCGACACTATCATCATCAACGCCGCACCGATCGCCACGAGCAGATGGGTGCGCGTCCCGGCGACCTTGGCGCGGTATTCACGCTCCGCTCCAATCAGTCCGCCGAGAAATCCGGCCAGGAGCAGCCTCAAAATCAATATGTGGGTTTCCGGCATCTTTTCACCTCGCGGTCAATCAATCAAACCAAAAAGGCCGCAACTGAGGTTGCGGCCTTTTCGTTCTGCGCTCCGGCGAACTTACGCCTTCTTAGCGAGCTCGACGATCGCCTTGAATCCGGCGGGGTCGTTGATCGCAATCTCGGAGAGCATCTTGCGGTTCAGGATCACACCGGCGTTGATGAGACCTGCCATGAACTTGGAGTAGCTGATTCCCTCCGCACGGGTCGCCGCGTTGATGCGGGCAATCCAGAGCTGACGGAAATCGCGCTTCTTGAGCTTGCGGTGCTCAGTTGCCAGACGGCGGGCGCGATCGCGCGCCTCCATGGCCTGACGGATGTTCTTGGAGCGGGGACCGCGGAAACCCTTGACGTCTTCAAGTATCCTGCGGCGGCGTTCGCGAGACGCGGGTGCGTTGGTTGCACGTGACATTTTCTTTTTCTCCTTACCTTATCATGCACCCTGCAGCATACGCAGCATGGTTTTCTGGACCGTCTTGTCAGTGACCGTCGTACCGCGGAGGTTGCGCTTGCGCGTACGGCTCTTGTAGCCGTTGAGGTGCGCCTTGCCGCCCTGCGAACGCAGGACTTTCCCCGTGGCCGACCTTTTCATGCGCTTCGTCGCGCACTTCTTCGTCTTCATCTTTGGCATTGCATTTGTCCTTTTCTTTCGTTCCTAACCGGTCAGGCAGTCGGTTGATGGCCTGATCCAGACGGAAAAACAGGCGCGTATTGTACCATAACCGGCCTTTCCGCGCAAGCGCAAACGGCAATATCCAGCCTCTGCGCGACAAGTGGCGGAACGGCCCTTTTGCAAAGGGCGGCGCAAGATGGTATAATGCGCGCTCATTTTGCGGAGATCGAACTTCGAGAGCGAAAGGATAACTGAAATGGCCAACGAAACGAAAGTCGGGGAGCGCATACGCACATACCGTGAACGCCTTGACATGAGCATATACGACCTGTCGCAGAAAAGCGGCATCTCGGAAGACGTAATCAACTCAATAGAAAAGGGAGAGGTTGTTCCCGCTCTCGGTGTGCTTACGAAACTTTCCCGCGCACTCGGACAGCGGCTTGGTACGTTCATGGACGACCAGTTCAAGCCCGATCCCATCATCACACGCGCAAATGAACTTGACGCCGTAAAGGTGGCACACTCCGGAAAGACCGAAGCCGGCTACTCCTACTATTCGCTCGCCGTCGGCAAACCCGATCGCCACATGGATCCGTTCCGCATCGAATTCGCGCCAGACGCCCAGCCGATGCAGTCCTCCCACGAGGGTGAGGAGCTGATCATCTGCATCAGCGGAAAGGTGGAGCTGAAGTACGGCAACGAGACTACGGTGCTGGAGCCTGGCGACTCCGCATACTACAACAGCGTGGTAAAGCACACGCTCAAGAGCGCGGACGGCAAGCCGGCATCCATCTACGGCATTGTATTCATGCCGTTCTGACGACATGACGGCGGCATCACGCCGTCGATTGATGCACAGAAAAAAATCAGGGTCGGCGGTTCACCGCCGACCCTGTCTGCATCCGGTTGGGGACGCATCAAAAATACCCACGCCGCGACTTCCGCATCATCGTCGGGCTTCGCCTCGAGACGTACCACTTCGTCAACAGAAGAGCCGATTATCACTAATCGCGGTCGCTCGTTAACTCGCCCTCGGAAAAGCATCCGCCTGCTGCGCAGTTCCAAGACCCCCTCCGGTTTCCCGAAAGAGACCTGATGAATTTCCGAGAGAGAAAGATACCAAAAGGCGTTTCCCGGCGCAAGGAAAACTTGCGGGAAAAATCCGCAAACGTCTGCGCCGGGAAAGCCGCTTAGGCGAAGAGCCAGGTGGACAGATAGCGCTCTCCGGTATCCGGCAGAACTACGACGATCGTCTTGCCGGCGAACTCCGGTCGCTTCGAAAGCTCGATTGCGGCCCAAAGCGCGGCGCCGGAGGAGATTCCGACGAGAAGCCCGTCCTTTGCGGCGGCCGCCCGCGCCGTCGCTCCGGCGTTCTCAGCCGAGACCTTTATCACTTCGTCATACACTGCGGTATCGAGCGTCTTCGGCACAAATCCCGCCCCGATGCCCTGCAGCTTGTGCGGGCCAGGCTGTTCGCCGGAAAGCACGGCGGACGTATCCGGCTCGACCGCGAACACCTTGACGTCAGCATTTTTAGACTTGAGGTATCTGCCTACGCCCGTCAGGGTGCCGCCCGTTCCGACGCCTGCGACAAACGCCGCCACATCGCCCTCCGCATCGTCCCAGATTTCAGGTCCGGTGGTCGCCTCATGGCGGGCGGGGTTCGCGGGATTCTCAAACTGCTGCAGGATCACCGCTCCCGGCGTGGCATCGCGCAGTTCGTTCGCCTTCGCGATTGCGCCCTTCATGCCCGCCGCGCCCGGCGTGAGGACGATTTCCGCGCCATATGCCGCCGCAAGCTTGCGGCGTTCAACGCTCATCGTCTCCGGCATCGTCAATATAAGATGATACCCCTTCACCGCGCTCACCAAGGCAAGCCCGACCCCGGTGTTGCCGCTCGTCGGCTCGATTATCGTCGCGCCAGGCTTCAGCACTCCCGACTTTTCGGCATCTTCGACCATCGCAAGTGCGATACGGTCTTTCACGCTACCGCCGGGATTGAAGAACTCCACCTTGGCGAGAACCTTCGCCTTGCCGTCATTCAGCCGGTTGGAAATCTCGACCAGCGGAGTGCCGCCGACCTTCTCCAATATGTTCTTTGCTGCTTTGCTCATTTCATCTCTCCATTTCTTTTTTGTGTGTCTGTCATTATACTCTTTTGGGGTCAGAACTGATACTGGATCGAAAATACCGCACCAGATCCAACGCCAAGATCCTTTGCACTGCCATGACGGTAGAACTTGTCCTTGTCGCCCGTCTCCGCAAAAGCCGCCACAAGCGTAAGCTGTTTCGTGACGAACCACGCCACGTGCGCATCCCAGTAGTCATGGTTGCGAATTCCGTCGCCCGCATCCACGCCCTGCTTGTACTCAAGTCCGATGGCGATGTTCTCGGACGGAAGCACGTCGATGTTGCCGAACGCCACCACGTCATAGTCGTTATGTCCGACCACGCCATTGACCACTTCGTCAGACAGCAGAAGGCCCGCCGACAGAAGAACCGGCCAAGGCGTCTGGGTGACGAGCTTCGTGAGAACCACGTATGCGTCAAACCCGTCGTTGTCAAGTCCGAGCGCGTCAACGGTGCGCGAATCCGTGTATTTGTACACGCCGCCTACGGCAAGCGCGGGAAGCCATGAGGTGTCGAATGCGTTTTCATCGAGCAGCTTCACCTTAGCACCGAGATTGTACGTGTTTATGCTTTTGTCGCCGTACTTGTGCGCATTCACGAATCCGTAGCCGGCCGAAACCTCAAGCCGCTCCGCGAACGTGATCGCCGCCGATCCGGCCCACCAGTTCACTCCTGCATCGTTCAGGTTTACGTACCAAGTGCCAACCTGCGGCCTGGACACCACCTTTCCGATGCCGTTCGTCGCCTCGTCGTCCCATGGCAGCCCTGCGGTGTAAGCCAGCGGGTTGAACGCTATGCCCCCCGTGCCCTGAAGGTTGTTCAGGGGAACGCCGCCGTACGCAATCGCCGCAGCTCCCGCCGCAGCGAGAAGCGACAGCGCTCCCTTGGTCAATATCCTGTCTGTGTTTGTCCTGTTCATTGTCTGTTCTCCATTGTATGATTTTTATGTCTGATGAACCCCGCCTCCTTGCGGACGGCGGGGCTGGTTAAGGGTCAGATGTGCGTGAAGGCGTCGTCAAGCGCACCGATGATGTCGTCCACATGCTCTATTCCGACGGAAAGGCGGATAAGCTCCGGGACTGTGCCGCTCTTGACAAGATCCTCCTCCGAAAGCTGCGAGTGCGTTGTCGACGCCGGATGTATTATGAGACTCTTGGCGTCCCCGACGTTCGCCAGAAGCGAGAAGATGTCCCCGTTCGCGGCATCGGCGAACCTGCGGGCGACATCCGCGCCGCCCTTCACGCCGAACACGACTACGCCGCCACCGCCGGACGGCAGATATTTCGCCGCAAGCTCCGGCTCGGTGAGCGTCGGATATTTCACCCATGCCACCTTCGGATGCCCCTGCAGATACTTCGCGACGGCCAGCGCATTCTCAGAATGTTTTGCGACGCGAAGCGGAAGCGACTCGACGCCCTGAAGGAACAGCCATGCGGCGTCCGGCGCAAGTGTCGGTCCCTGGTTGCGTATGCCGACTGTCAGCAACCTTATAGAGAATGCGATTGGGCGCAGCGGTTCGGGCAGATCGTGCGCAAACCGCAGACCGTGATAGCCGGCATCAGGTTCGTTGTACAGCGCAAACTTCGGATCTGTCCAGTCGAACTTCCCTGCGTCCACGACCACGCCGCCGATGCCGGCGCCGTGTCCGCCTATCCACTTGGAAAGCGAATGTATCACAATGTCAGCGCCATGCTCTATCGGACGCAGCAGCGTCGGCGGCGTGAAGGTGGCGTCCACAACAAGCGGGAGGTGATGCCTCTTCGCGATGGCGGCATAGCCTTCAATGTCGGCGATGTCAAGCGCCGGATTTCCGACCGTCTCGATGTAGATGAGCCGCGTCTTCGCGTTGATCGCCGCCTCCACGGCCGCGAAGTCGTTCACCGGAGTGAAGTTCACCTTTATGCCGGAGTTCGGAAGGATCGCGTCGAACTGCGAGAACGTGCCGCCGTAAAGGTTGTTCGCCGATACGATTTCATCGCCGACCTTTGCGATGTTCGTTATCGTGAAGTAGATCGCCGCCGTGCCGGATGCAAGCGTCTTCGCCGCCGCGCCGCCCTCAAGCGCCGCGAGGCGCTTCTCAAGCACGTCGTTCGTAGGGTTCATGAGACGTGCATAGATGTTGCCCAGCTCCCGGAGAGCAAACAGATCCGCCCCGTGCTTGGAGTCCCTGAAATTGTACGCCGTCGTCCGGTACACCGGAACCGCACGCGAATTTGTCGCAGGGTCGCCGTGCGCATTCTGTCCGGCATGAACCGCCAACGTCTCGATGTGATATTTTCTGTCGCTCATCTCTGATGCTCCTTTCGCTTTTTCCTGAAAACGGAGCGAAGTATAGCACCATGCGACAACCATTGGCATATCAGATGTATGCCATATCTGACATAGGTTGAATCTATGGGCGCAGATGAGATGAACGAACGGCGTTCAGCGCAGTGCGCAAAAAGAAAAGCATCTTCCGCCATGCGCCAGAAGATGCTTCGCGTTGATGTTGGCGTCAATCAATGTTCACACGAGGGACGACAGCAGCCCTTGGCATCCGGAGAGCACATCGCTCCACGTCGCCTCGAAATCGCCGGTATACCACGGATCGGCAACCTCGCCGTCGCGCCCGGCGTATTCCAGGAGCAGATGTATCTTGCCGCGATCCTCCGGATATACAAGGCGCATAAGATCCGCCCGGTTGAAGCGATCCATCCCTATCAGAAGATCGTATTCCCTCGCCTTCGCCGGGGTTAGCAGCCATGCCTGCCGCGAAGTGAACGGGACACCGTGCAGACGAAGCGTCCTGCGGGTGCCGCTGTGTACGTCTGCGCCTGAACCGTCATGGCGGATGTTGTCCGGATGAAGCGCCGCAGACGCAACCTCAACGTCCGTGCGCCCTGCCTTCGCAAGCAGGTCTTTCATGACAAACTCGGCCATCGGCGAACGGCAGATGTTTCCGTGGCAGAGAAAAAGTATCTTCGTCATCTTGCGTCCAAGCCTATCTTGTCCAAATGATGCGCCCTGATTCGCCGTCTGATCGGCAGATGTGCGACCTGCGGTTCAGGAGGCCTGCACCGCCGTCATCGCGACGGTGTTGACTATGTCGTCCGTGGAGCATCCACGCGACAGGTCGTTGCACGGTCGGGCAAGCCCCTGAAGGACGGCGAAGCAGTTCGCGCCGCCGATTCGCTGCGTTATCTTGTACCCGATGTTCCCGGACTGCAGATCCGGGAATATGAGCACATTGGCGCGTCCGCCCACAGGGCTGCCCTTCGCCTTCAGCTCGGCGACTTCAGGCACGAGCGCGGCGTCAAGCTGAAGCTCTCCATCCAGAACGAGGTCAGGCGCAAGGGATCGGGCAATCTCCGTCGCATTGCGAACCTTATCCACGAGCGCATGATCTGCACTGCCCTTTGTCGAGAACGACAGAAGTGCGACACGCGGCTCCGCGATTCCGCACAGCGTCCGCGCTGTGTCCGCCGCAGCCACCGCGATGTTCGCCAGCTCTTCGGCGTTCGGACACGGATTGACGACGCAATCCGCGTAGACGAGAAGCCCACCCGCACCTATGGACTTGTTTCCGCACTCCACAAGAAAACTCGACGAGACAAGCTTCAATCCGGGTTTGGTCTTGATTATCTGAAGTGCAGGACGCAGCATATCTCCTGTGGAATGGACAGCTCCGGAGACAAGGCCGTCTGCATCTCCGAGCTTGACCATCATGATTCCAAAATACATCGGATCGGCGACAAGCTCAGCCGCCTTGCCTTCAGTCACGCCCTTTTCCTTTCGCAACGCGTAAAGTTCCTGCGCATAGGCAGCGGTCCTGGAATCTGTCGCAGGGTTGACTATACCGACACCTGCGAGATCAATGCCGCCCTTCGATGCGACAGCGGAGATTTCGGCAGGATCGCCAAGCAGGACGGGCTTTGCCAGCCCTTCACGAACAAGAATCGCCGCCGCCGCAACCGTACGCGGCTCATCACCCTCAGGCAGCACGATCGTCTTGACGTTCGCCTTTGCCTTGCGCCATATGACATCTATCAAACTCATCTTGAGCACCTCCATCAAAACATCAAACCTACAGCCCGATATCGCCGAAGCCGTCCCACACGTTCCGCCCTTCATAGCGACGCGGGGTCAGCTCACCGTTCAGGACGCGCAGCGCCGGATAGGCCATCGCCTCCTGCTCCATCTCACCGGGATACGTCTCGATGGGTGCGATGAATCCGCAGCGTCGGCGAACGCCCTCGACGACATCATCGAAACGCAGGAGGCCGCCGGTAAGCAGTATCGCATCGACCTGTCCGCACAGGACTGCGCTCATCTCGCCGATCATCTTGCATACCTGATAGATCATCGTCTGCCACACGAGCGTTGCCTTGCGGTCGCCCGCATCAACCTTTGCGTGGATCACATCGGAGTTGGACGTGCCGAAGAGATCCACGAATCCGCCGGCGCGTGTGCAGCGGAGTCTTACCTCCTCCATCGAATGGGAATCGATGTAGTCCAAAAGCTGCAGAGCCGGCACAGAGCCTATGCGGGTCGGGGTAAACGCACCCTCTCCATCCGCACCCATGTTGCCGTCGATCATGCGGCCGCGCTCATGCGCTCCGACCGTAATGCCGCCGTCGATGTGCGCCACGATGAAGTTGCAGTCCTCATAGCGGCGGCCGATCTTCTCCGCATGGTACTCCGCCACAGCCTTCTGGTTGAGGACGTGCGAATGCGGAGTGCGATACACGCCCTTTATCCCCGTGAGACGCGCCAGCTCTCCGTACTCGTCGACATTCGTCGGATTGAGAGTGTACGCAGGCCTGCCGTACTCCTGAGCAAACCGCCACGCCAGCATCACGCCAAGTTTCGCCGGATGCTCAGATCCGCCGACGCCCGCGACGGTGTCCGCGTAGAGCCTTTCGTCGATGACCGTGATCCCTCCAGGCTGCGTACATGCGCTGCCGCCGCGTCCGACAAAGGCGTCGACGGATTCAGGCGACACGCCGCATTCCTTCAGCTGTGCGACAATCAGGTCATAGCGGAACTGCTCCTGATCGTTCACATGGGCGAACTTCAGAAGAACCGAGGAATCATGGAACACGTTCTTCTCGAACATGACTTTCCGGTCTTCAAACAGACTGACCTTGGTCGATGTGGATCCGGGATTGATTACCAGTATCTTCTTTGACATGCTGTCGTCTTCGCTCCGTTGTTTATGGATGTTCTGATAAGCCCTATGACGTTTCCACCGGCGATTCGGCCATGCGTCGCCGCAGATTTGCATCAACAGTGAAGAAGCCTCCGCGAAGCGTCCATTACGTCCGTCCTCGCCCTTTCAATGTCGATTGACGCATACTTTCCGCCATCGTACAGGATGCGTCCGTCAACAATCGTCATCGTAACGTCAGAGGCCTGTGCGCAGTAGACGATGGCGTTCGGTATGTCCACCGCCGGCTGAAGGTGCGGTTTTTCGAGATCGATGACGCAAAGATCCGCACATCTTCCGACAGCCACCTCGCCGGAATTTGTCCGTCCAAGGGCGCGGGCGCCGTTCACTGTCGCCATGTCAATTACGTCCGCAGCGCCGAGCACCGCAGGATCGTGCGCCAAGCCCTTGTGCACGAGAGCGGCGATGTGCATCTCCTCGAACATGTTCAGGTTGTCGTTGGAGGCGCACCCGTCCGTTCCGAGGGCGACGTTCACGCCAAGCTCCATGGCGGCGGCGATGCGTGCGAACCCGCTGCCGAGCTTCATGTTGCTTGACGGGTTGTGGACGAGGGTGACGCCGTGTTCGCGCATGATCCTGAAGTCGTCATCCGTCGCCCACACGCAATGAGCGGCATAGCCGCCAAAATCGAGAAGTCCGACGTCCGCGAGATACGCCGTTGGCGTCTTCCCGTGCCGGGAGATGCACTCGTCGTGCTCGCGCCGCGTCTCGGAGACGTGCACATGCAGCGGGCGCCCCATTTCGCGGTTCGCGGCGGCAAGTTCGCGGCAGAACCGTTCATCGGTGAGATACTCCGAGTGTATGCAGACATCCGCGACAACGCCGCCATGACATCCGTCCATCCACCTCTTCGTGAAATCCACGCAATCCTCAAGACGCCCGGCAACATTCAGTCCCACACGGCATATGTTCGCCTTGAACCCTGTCTCCTCGAACACCCTGCCGCCGGCATCCTGGAAATCGTACATGTCCGCAACGCACACAGTTCCGCCGGAAAGCATTTCGGCCACGCCCCACCGAACGCCGATCTCGACGTCACGACGCGTCAGCTTGGCCTCCACCGGAAATATCGCTTCGTTCAACCAGCGGTCAAGGGGAAGGCCACATCCAAGACCGCGAAGCAGCGTCATCGCGGTATGGCCGTGCGCATTGAAGATTCCCGGCATCACGAGAGCGCCGTGAAGCCTTTTCACGACGGCGCCGCCGGAAGGCGTGATCTCCTTACCGATCCCGGCGATCACGCCATCGCGAACGAGGATATCCCCCTCTCCGATCGTGTGGTCGGGACGCAGAAAACGGCATCCGGCAAGCAGAAGTTCGGAAGGCCGTTCGCAATTTCCGCCCGATTTCACGTCATCGTTCACGACATTCCCCTGAAAACCGCAACCGCAAGCCAGCCGGCACAGGCCGCACAGTACACAACCTTCAGCAGAACTCCGCACAGAAACCCAAGCAATGCGCCGAATCCGCCGGAAAGCGACGGGGCAAGTCTCTTGCCGGACGCCATCTCTCCCGCAACCGCTCCGATGAACGGGCCAAGAAGCACACCCCACGGCAGAAAGAACATCCCGGCAAAAGTGCCGATTGTGCAACCAATCACTCCCCAGCGAGAGCAGTTGAACCTCTTTGCGCCGTACGCAGGGATCACGTAGTCAAGCAGAAGGACTGCCGCACACGCAACGCCCAGCACTACGCAGACCGACATTGAAGGCGCAAAGCGCGACAGCAGCATTACGAGGACGCCCCCATATGCAAGCGCTGGCCCCGGAATGGCCGGCACCACGCATCCTATGAATCCAATCAGGATCAGGATCAGAGAGATCAGCGCATAGACCGCATCCATGGGAAATTCCGGTTATTTCGCAAAAAGCCCAGTGCGCCATTCACCGACGAGCATGGAGGAACGCTCATTGAAGCCACGCCTCTCGTACTCAGCCTTGACTTCCGGATAAAGTTCATCGAGGATTCCGGAGAGAATCAAGCTCCCGCCCGGCTTGACCAGTGCAGATATCCGCTCCGCAAAACGGATCAGAACCGGTCCAAGAACGTTTGCCGCCACAAAATCCGCCGGCGGTATATCTCCGCTGCCGGCCATTATCCCCGAAAGGTCTCCGCGGAAGAACGTCACGTCCGCGCCATTCGCCGCCGCAGTCTCCGACGCAACCCGCACGGCGTCCGCATCGATGTCAAACCCGCGCACGTCGCCGAAACCGAGAAGCTTCGCCGCCACGGCAAGTATACCGCTCCCGCAGCCCACATCAAGAAACGTCGGGCGGATATCGGCAGCCGCGATGTACTCAAGGCAAGCCCTCGTTGTCGCATGGTTGCCGGTTCCAAACGCCATCCCGGGATCAATGCGCAACACCTTCTGCCCGTCCGTCGGCTCATACTTCTCCCACGCCGGCACAACAGCAAGACGCGGCGAAAGAACGGTGGTCTTGAAATGCAGACGATAGGAAAGCGTCCAGTCCTCGTCCGGAAAGGTGCGAACCTTTATCTCCGGATCTATCCCGATGATGTCGAGGGCGGACTTCAGCGCCGCAATGGCCGCGTTCCGCATCGCACCGCCATCCCCTTCCGGCTCAGGGAAGAAGATCTGCATCGTCGTCGCGGATTCCTCGATGTCGCGGTACGAAGACAAAACGAAATCCCCTCCATCGAATACTTCGAAGAGGGGATTGACGCATTGTTCGTCAACCGAACAATAGACGCACGTCATGGCCGTACGTTACTTGGCGGCGCGCTTGGCGAGCATCTTCTTGACGGCGGTCGGACGCTGCACGAGCACACGCACGCTCTCATCGCTCATGATCTTGACCTCGTCCTCACCAAGACCGAACTTGACGAGACGACGACGCTGCGCGGAACGCTTGCGAGCCTTTCCTGCAGGCGTCTTGCACGGACGGACGTGCGATTCCTTGCGTAGTGTACGACCTGTACCCATTGTTCTATCCTTCTTTATTCTTTCTAAAAATGGTGGCGAGAAAGGGGATCGAACCCTTGACCTTAGGCTTATGAGTCCTGCGCTCTACCGACTGAGCTATCTCGCCTTTGAGACGCATAAGATATCAAATCAGCGTTCGCAAGTCAATAGCCCAAGTGAAAACTTCCAACATTTTTTTAAGTCAGCGCGTCAGCTTGATCCATGCGAAGTCAAGCTCCGCCGGAATCTCCACCTCGAGTTCCGTACCGTCGTCGTCAAGTTCCGCCTTGCCGCGTCCGCCGATCACCTCCGCTTTCCTGAAGGAAGCCCCGTCCGGAAGATAGCGAGAAAGATCCAGCGAGAATTCGTCATCACGCGAACGCTCGCGGAACAGTATGGCGTATGCACTTGCATTGTCCTTCGCGCACGAAAGGAAGCCCGTCCACGCATATCCGTCCGGCTCATGCCCTACCGGATAGATCGTTCCGCCGTGCATGGCGGCCCTTTCGCGCTTCCAGCGCGAAATAAGCGGACGCCAGGCGTCACGAACATTCTGCGGCACGTCTGAAAGCTCCATCCAGCCGAGGGGCGACGCCACCATGGCGATCGCGAAGAGCGCATCGGCCGGCCAGAGGTGCGGCGCGAGCGGATCATCGGTGTAGCCGGACTGGTTCTTGCCGGGGTTCATCAACTCCATGCGCAGACGGACAGGATCGACCACCTGCGACAGCGTCCACAGGTTGCGGAGAGTGAGGTGCGGACGGTATGCGCGGGAGTCGCGCTCCCGCTGGTAGCGGTTCTCGACGAACAGCGGCCCGATGTCCATCAGACCGAAGTAGCCGGGCCGGATGCCGGCCGTGCAGTCGAGATCGAACACCATGTCAGAACTGGACTCCGTGAGCATCTTGTCAAAGAACTTCCTGTTGCGCTCGAAGCCGAGTGGCGTCGTTATGTGCAAGGAGTCGATCTTGAAGTAGCGGACGTCCATCTTGCGGTAGTAGTCCAGCAGGCAGTCGGCATCCTCCTCCCAATGCTTGAGGTCGTCGGAGGAGTCAGGCCCGAACCATATCCCGAACACAAGCCCCTTCGCCTTTGCGGCGGCGGCGAGCGGCGCAAGCCCATGCGGGAAACGCTCTTCGTCCGGCTCCCAGAAACGCGGGTCAACCGCACGGAAGTCGCTCCACGCCTTAGGTATGCCCGGAAGGAGCTTCTTCTTGGAGTTCGCCGTGCGTCCGCGCTGCCAGCCGTCATCGACCTGTATGACGTCCACGCCGATGTCGGCCGCCGCCTCCACCTCCTTCATGAGGAAATCTGCGTTGATGCGGCTGTCCTGGTTTCCGTCCCCCCAGGTGTTGGAGAGGAATATGCCGTCGCGTCCGGCCCGGTATGGACGTATCGCCCGCTGCAGATCCTGCAATGCCCGGATGCGCCCCGCCTCTCCGCCGGAGTAGGTCAGCTCGGCGAGCGGATAACCGTTCACCAGGGTAATGACAGTACGGTCGGACGATGACACCACGAAGTCCGGAATGTCCGTCGGCCGCGATATCGGCATCGGCGCCAGACGCAGAAACACCAGGCCGTCACCAGTCGCCGAATCACGCACGTCAAGCGCCGTAGTGGCGACGGCCTCCGCTATCTGGCATGACGGCATCAGCCAATCGTTTCGCTTCACGAGGTCGTTGCGTATGTCGGTCTGGTCGAACAGCGTGACGCTCGTGACGCGAACGTGCATCGGGGAAAGCGGAATGCTGTCGCCAACCTCCCTCGCCTTGGACGGCAGCGCCCAACCCTTTCCGGCAATCTTCCTGTATTCGTTTGCCGACTGCTTTACGACGATCTCCGGGATCGGACGCTTCCATCCCTGCTCCTTCAGGACACCGGAGACGCCCGGATAGACGCGCAGTGTCGTGGTGTTCCCCCCGACGGTCACTCTTACGGCAAGCCCCTCCGCCCCGGCCGGATTGCGTCTCTCCGCCGTGCACACCGGCTCCGGCATCGCACCTCTCCTGCCTGACGCAGCGTTGCGCATCCATTCGCCGCCCGACGGCTTTCTGATTGACGCCGTCCGCAACTCGCCGTTAATGACGGCATACGTACGTTCAAACGCACCGTTGCCCACGGTCAGCGAATCGCCGTTCCATCTCGCGAAGCATCCGCCTGTCTCAAACGTTCCGGCAAATGCCGCCACTGCAAGCGTCGCCGCCGAAACAATGATTGCGCCCTTCATGTTCATAACGTATCCTTTCATTTTGTCTGCGTCACCCCGCCTTGCGGCGCGAATGCCCGTCTCCTGGAAGCGGCGACTACCGTCTCCACGTCGTTTTCCAGTTCCGCTCCTGCCGGCCTCGCGACGATCCGCCGCCCGCGCCGCCGAAACGGTCGCCATATCCGCAACCGTCGTACCTGCGAGGACGTTCATACGCAGGCGTCACCGACCGCACCTCGTGTTCGTTGTACAGTTCCGGCGGAATCTCGCGCACAAAACGAGACTCCTCCATAGGCTGCATCCCGCCGTCAGGACGCTTCATCGAACGCGGAACGCACAGGTACAGGCGGTCTTTAGCCCGCGTCACCGCCACGTAGAAAAGACGGCGCTCCTCATCGATGTTTCCGTCATCCAAGCTCTTTGAGGACGGAAACACGGTGTCCACGAGCCACGGAAGGATCACCACCGGCCATTCCATCCCCTTCGCCTGGTGAACAGTGCTGAGCTGCATATGGTCATCGCCGACAGACGACCTGTTCTGGGCATCGAGGTTCGTCATCAGGGCAACCTCTTCGAGGAAGCCGCGCAGCCCCGTCCTGAACGACGCGATCTGCGACTGCAGTTCCGCAAGATCGTCGAGCCTGCCGGCGGCGTCCTCCTCCTCGAACTGGCGGCGCAGATGGTCGCCGTAGAAGAAGCGAACGTAGTCCTCGATCAGCTTTCCGCCGTCACCGGCATCGATATGTCCGCGTGCGGCGGCAAACGCCTTCTGCATCCCCTCCCATCCGGCTTTCGCCTTCGGCGTGAGCATGGAGTCGAGCGACATGCGATCCATTCCGCTGCCGGGATCGAAGCTGCGGCCGAGCTTCGTCCAGTAACGCCGCAAGGAGGCGTCGCCAACGCCAGGCAGCTGTCCGAACAGGCGAAAGAAGCTCATCTCGTCAGCGGGGTTGAACATGAGCCGGAGGAATGACAGCACATCCTTCACGTGGAGCTGCTCAAACACGCCTACGCCGCTCGTGATGCGAAACGGCATCCGCGCCCTTGTGAGGGAAAGCTGTATGTCTATCGACGTGTAGTGCGAACGGTACAGCACCGCGATGTCCTTGTACCTGAACCCCTGTCCGCGCAGATGCTCGACAAGCTTCAGCATCAGTTCCGCCTGTGCGCGGCCGTCCCACATCCTGTACATCTGCGGTGACAGCCCCTGCTCCCGGCGGAACGGGCGAAGCGTCTTCTCGAACTGATGGGACACGTCCTTCATCACCGTATTCGCGACGTCGAGGATCGGCGAGAGCGAACGGTAGTTGCGCTCAAGCTTGATGATCCTGCATCCGTCCCACCGGTTCGGGAACTCCATGATGTTCTCGAACTGCGCCCCGCGCCACGTATATATGCACTGGAAGTCGTCGCCGACAACCATGAGGTTGCGGTGCTTCGCCGCCAGAATGTCGGTGAATTGCGCCTGCACCGAATTGGTGTCCTGGTATTCGTCGACAAGGACGTGGAGAAACCGCTCCTGCAATTCGTTGCGCACACCCTCAACGTCCCGCACGAGCTTGAGTCCATTCACGATAAGGTCGTCAAAATCCATCGCGCCAAGCTCTTTCTTCAGCGTGGCGTACCTCGCACCGCACTCAATCACCTTTTCGACGTCGAGCGCAATCTTCGTCTGCTGGATCTTGACAAGATCCTCGAAGTTCAGCTCGCGGTTCGCCGCATCGGATATCAGCTTGAGTATGAATTCCTTTTTGACGAAATCCTTTGCATCCTTTCCCGCGACCTCCTTGACGATTCTTCCCATGGCCTTCTTCTGGTCTTCTTCATCAAGGATGGTGAAGTCGGGCCTGTATCCCAGAAAGCTCCCGTACCTGCGCAGGAGCTTTGCGCAGATGGAATGGAACGTTCCGGACCATATGCCGTCCACACCTGAACCTATCAGCCCTTCGGCGCGCTCCGTCATCTCGCGTGCGGCACGGTTCGTGAACGTAAGCAGGAGGATGCGCGACGCCGGCACTCCGTTCCCTATCAGATACGCAACGCGATGGACAAGTGTGCGCGTCTTGCCGGTGCCCGCCGCCGCCAGCACAAGGATCGGGCCTCCATCCGCCGTCGCCGCCGCGCACTGCTCGGCGTTCAGCTCTTTCTCAAAGTCTATCATTGCGGAGATTATACCAAAACTCCCCCGGTCGGACGTCCGAAACCGACACAAATGGTAATATCTCTTGGGTCAGCAAAAAAGCAAGGACAGCCATGGGGATCGACGAAGAGGAAAGCCGGGCCACACCACCATGAGGGTGGCCACCGCGGCAGGACGAAAAAGCGCATATAGAAAGAGTCAAGTGGAAGATGAACTCATCCAAAGTGTCTTTAGACATTCTTCGAAGCAGATAACGGCACAAACACAAAAGCAGGAAAACCGTTATCTTGCACACATTTGGAATGGTGGAGATAAGGGGAGTCGAACCCCTGACCTTCTCAATGCCATTGAGACGCTCTACCAACTGAGCTATATCCCCAAAAACAAAACGGCGCGTATGATATCAAAAGACCGTTTACAATGCAAGCGCATTTTTTACTGTGTCGATGAAACAACAAATGGCGGGCTCTATTTGACGAAGCCAACTCAAATTATGATATAATCCCACCATTTAGCATATGACGGCGCAGGTCGGGCAAGGCAGCAGAAGGCAAGACAACAGTACGATGCACTACGCAGAAAACATGGATGCAGACAGAAGAACGGCATGAAAAGATCGATTTTTACATTGGCCGGCCTTCTTGCCGTCTCCGCCCTCGCAACTGATGCATCGCATGATGAAATACCTGCGCCAGACTCCGGATTGATGCAGGGAATAGACCTTTCATTCTGGGCGTACCCAGAATTTGCGTCCGGACATTCAAGCATGGGATGCATAAAGGTCGTCTATCCGGTGTTCAACCTCGATACAGGAACGGCCATCAAGCTGAAAGGCGGCGAATTCGGACGCCTTCTGTTCGGCGTATGGTCGCAATCCGACGTGAGCAGCCACTACCACGATCGCCGCCGCTACGCATTCCAAGAGATCGACCCCATAATCGCGTACGCCTACACGCTGCACTTCCGTGACGGCTGGAATCTCGATTCACAGCTCGGTGCACAATGGAACTTCATGGACGGCTACTACGGCGACGGACGGCACTCATACGATGAATGGCAGTTCTGGGAACGGTTGAACATGCCATGGTGTACGGTATACACCGGCATGAGGAACTTCTACCTGCCGGTGTGCAAGTCGTTTTTCCGCGTAGGCGTCACCCGGTCGTTCCCGATAGTCGGCAACCTGTCGATTCGCCCGAACGTCTGGCTCGATGGCGGAAGCGAACGATGGAACCAGCAGCGCGTCGGCTACGGAGAATACCGGAAGAAAATCGGCAGAGGGCTGAACGCCGTGCTGATCCAGCTATACCTCGACTACCGAATCAGCGAATGGCTGAGCCTCTACGGCGGTGTCACCCAGCATTGCGCCGTCGGCAATGAAATACGGAACAGCCTCGGCGCAAATCCATCCCGCGAATCAAAGAAGGATTTCCTGATAGTCACGATGGGCGCGAAGCTGGACTTCTGACAGCTCCAAAAAAGTCATAGAACTGATACCACTGCTCCGGATGCGCAATCGTCTCCGCCTCAAGAAACTTTACGTAGTTTTCGAATATCGCACCAGAGCAGCGACGGCGCGACACCGGCCGCTCCCCTTCTCCGTTCATCAAATCAGCCATGTGGACATCATACCGGTTCCATCCAGTCCGCACACACACGACCGCAAACACAGGAGCCTCCATTAGCTCCGCAAAACGGAATACGCCCTTCGGCCATACGCAGTCGACTCCTAAAAACCTGTGGTGCAGCACACTCCCCGATCCGGCGCTCGTCCTGTCGCCCGCCATTATGACAATCTCTCCGCGTCCAATCGCCTCCTGCATCGACACCGCAGTCTCCACGCCTATATCCTCCACCGCGTGAAACTCGAACCTTGTGCCGTCGAAATGTCTCATGAACACCTTCATGAAGATGGCATCGTGCCCCATCTGCTGAAAGGCGTGGACTTTGGGAAATACGGACGCAACGCCTTTGCGCCTCAACGTCTCCGGCAGGGCCGGAAGCACCCCTACCGTCCCGACATGGGAGCACATCAGAAACACGCCCTTCCCGGAATCCACAAGAGCCTTGAATCTCCGCCAGCCGTCATCGTCCCTGACGGACATCTCCGGCAGGTTTTTTCTGAGCGTACAGGCGTCCGTCTTGTCCATCAGCCCCCACGCGAAACCGAGAATGTGCCTGAACAACCGCCATGCCGTCGGCCGCATCTCCATCCCGGAATGATCCGAGAGCGTACAGTAGAACGCGGCAAGAGCCGTCCGCGCAGGAACGGAGAAAAGATATATGAACGGCATCGCGAAAAGAAATATGAGACGCTGGAACGTTTTGCCGAACATGGCGTACGACATCCACATGAACTGCATCCAGAACCGCGATGCGCACTGTTCACGCTGTTCATGCCACTGCTGCGGAGAGTCCGCCACGCGGCGCCGCCCACCGCCGGCAGACACTTGACCTGCGTCAATGCGAAAAGCCTCCCTTGAGAATCCGCAGCACATCTTGGCGGAGAAATACGACACCGCAAGTCCGAAGGCAAGCGCAATGCCCATGGAGCGCGTCACCGCAAAATCGGTGAAACCGAGCAGCCCGAATCCGACGAAACTGGTGAGGAACGAATAAAGCACAGCTCTCCCCGCAGGCCCTGATGCACCATGCCATCTGAACACGGAATAGTCAAGCCCAAGACCGACGAAAAGGAAAAAGCATATCTTGGTGAAGAAGTTCATCGTCTCGCCCATGCACACGAGCAGACCGTACGTCGCGGAATATGCAACTGCGACAGGGATGATGAAATCGAGACATTCACGGCGAAACAGAAACACGAGCGCAAAAGCCAAAACCGCAAGCGCCGCCAACAGCAGACGGTCAGTCTCACGAAGCCATCCGGCGAACAGCCCCTCTATCGCACCCTTCGGATCGAACACCTGACAGGATTCGTCTATGGCGAACGCAGCGGCCGGCAACCCGGTCATGCTTCGGTATCTGTCGCTCTCCACCGCATACAGCGCCGCCACCAGCCGGATGTTGCGCCTCTGTTCGTCGGCGGACGGAATCAACGATCCGCCTGACATCTCTGCGGAGAGCCGCTCACCCTCCGCCAAATAAGGATCCGGGCGGTAGAATCTCGATATGTCAACAGCATCCCGTCTCTCAAACACACCGCACCTCACCCCCAACGTCCCCGCCAACGGCGGAAGAACCGCAACAGCAGCAACAGCGGCGAACCGAAGCCATGGGCGGATGGCGATGCTTTTGGCGGAAGCATCCTCGTTTCCGGAAACTTCGCCGCCGCATCCGCCAACCACACCGCCATCTGCCCGCAGAAAGAGCATCACCGCCGCATATACAGTGGCAAGCCCCGTGACAGTGAAGAGCGCCATCTGGTTCATCACGCCGACATCCGAGATCATCAACGGCAGGAAACACGCCGCAGTACTCAGGAACGACAATGTGAGCGGCCTTGAAATCGGACGTTTCGCCGCCAGCGAATGGTACACGTAATCGACGCTCAGCCCTATCAACGACGTCCCGAACACGAAAGTCACGAGATGCGGCTTCCCGAACACGGCGAAAAGAGCGGCGGAAGCGACGCAGAATGCAGCCGACTGCACGGCTATCAGCAGAGGCACGAACCTGAATGACCGGACAAGCAGCCAACCAAACAGAACAACAAACGCAAGCGACACCGCCGAGAGGATGTTCACTTCTCCCTTGGAGCGCTCCGAGGCGACCGCCGCATGGAACGGCGCCCCGGCACATCGTACATCATCAGCGCCCCGGACAGCCGCAAGCGCGGCAGACGCCTGGTCGGGCGAAAGATGCACATTGACCGCCACCCACTCGCCTTTCGGTGCGGCAGCGTCCAACGCCCAGTCGGTGAAAAGCAGAAACGGATCCACATCTACCGGAAGAGCCGGAGGCATCGGAGAGTAGAGCCGCGCCACGGCGGCATCCCGTACCGCCGCATACTCGCCCGCCTCAAGCAGCCTGCGCGTCGAGGGCGACAGAAAACCGCGCGCATACGGGGCGACAACCTTGAGCGCCGCGGACATCTCCCGCGACGACATCAGCGACACCGGCACTCCAAGCGCTTCAAGACGGGACTTGGCAGTCTCCTCCGATTCCGCCTTCACAAGGAAACGCGCCGATGTGGACATCGCGGAAGCGGCATCCTTCAGTCCGCCGCCGGCATCCCCCGCAAGCGCGAGCAGATCGGTCTCCACGCCGTTGCGAACCGTGAAGAAAAGGCTTCCTCCCGCCGATGCGACGAGCGCAAGCAGCGCAACACGAAGCGCACGCTGGATTCCGACGCTCACCGCTTAAGCGATATCTCCAGTCTGTCGCCGTTCCTGAAAAACACAGTCAGGGACGACGGAATCACAATGCCGCCGGAGGAATATGCCGGATCTGCATCCGACGTCTCCACCCTCTCCACAAAATCGCGCATCTCCTTTATCTCGAATATCTGGGAGACGTTCTCTATCTTCATCTTCAGCGAACGCACTGCAGTCCTTCCGCCTGCCGTAAACGAGTAGTTCGTCGGCGTGGCCGTGAAGACGGACGGCATGGGCTTGAGCGTGTTCCATACGAACCGCCTGTCCTTCTCGAACGACCAGGTGCCGGAACTCGTCAGCGTAACGTCAACGTCCTTCAGCACCTTCCTCTGCACGAACGTACCGGAAGCGGAGACGGCGTCTGAGCCGTATCCGCAGCAGACAATGCAGCACACCGCGCTGCACAGAACCGCGACTCTGTTCATTTGTCCCAACTCCTCTTTCCTCTGCGTCCTCTGTGCAGCACAACGGCCATTCCGATGATTGCCACGAACCCGATGAAGCTCAACACGTCCGGCACCTGTCCAAACACCATGAAACCGAGGGCCGCCGCGAATATTATGCCGGAGTAGTCGTAGACGGCGATCTGCCGAGGCTCCGCAGACCTGTACGCCCATGTTATGCCGAACTGTCCGATCGCCGCGCCTGACCCCGCGCCGAGCAAGGCTGCGAACTGCAGCGGCGTCATTGGATGGTAGTCGCACACGATGAAGGGAATGCACGCCGCGCAGGAAAACACGGAGAAGAACAGTATTATGAACGCGCTGTCTATTCCGGCCTTTCCGAGCTTGTGCAGCAGGGCGTAAGCCGCGCCAGCGCAGAATCCGCCCATAAGCCCCACAAGCGCGGGAATCGAGAACGTTCCGCCAAGGCCGGGCTTCACGACAAGCATCGCACCACCAAACGCCCCCACTACGCACAGCGACTGGCGAAGCGTCATGTGCTCTCCGAGAAGCAGCCAGCTGAGAAGCAGCGTAAAGAACGGCGCCGTCTTGTTGAGAGCCATCGCATCGCCGACAGGTATGTGGGAAATCGCGTAGAAGTTGGCGAAGATGCCGCAGGTGCCGGCGAACGCACGGAGAAAAAGCTCAGACCATTCACGCACGCCGAAAGGCATCCTGCGATACGGTCGCGTCGCCGGGGTGCGTCCAAAAAACGCCCATGCCGCTATGACAGCCGCCACGAGATTCCGGAAGAACGCCTTCTGGACTGCGGGCAGCGGAGCGCCGCCGCAGCCATCCGCGAGACGCACAAACATCGTCATCAGCGCAAATCCGAAAGCGCTCAGCAGGATGCAGGCTATCCCTCTGCGGAGTGAACTTGAGCTGTTCGGCATCGACGCTCCGATCAGGATTCCTTTACCGTACCCTTCAGCACGGCGATGAACGCGCTCTGCGGAACGTTCACGTGGCCGAACTCCTTCATCCGGGCCTTGCCGCGCTTCTGCTTCTCAAGCACCTTCATCTTTCGAGTGACATCGCCGCCGTACAGCTTCGCCAGCACGTCCTTGCGGAACGGCCGTATGTCCTCGCGGGCGATGATCTCCTTCCCGATCGCCGCCTGCACGGGAATCTTGAACTGATGCGGAGGAATGGTGTCGGCAAGAGCCTTGCACATCTGAATCCCGCGGGCGCGGGCCTTGCTCCGATGCACCATCGTGGCGAACGCATCGACCGTCTCTCCGTTCAGCAGGATGTCCATCTTCACGATGTCGCTCTCCTGATATCCGGACGGCTCGTAGTCCATGGACGCATAGCCATGCGACACGCTTTTGAGCGTATCGTGGAAATCGATGAGTATCTCGTTCAGCGGCAGCATGCAGTGAAGCATCACGCGCTTGGCATCCATCGTCTCGGTGCCCTCAACCATCCCACGGCGATCCATGACGATGCGCATCACATCTCCAATCGATTCCGACGGAGTGATTATGCGGGCCTTGAGGATCGGCTCGGATATCGTGTCGTACGCGCTTGGGTCAGGCATCTGAAGCGGATTGTCCAGATCCTTGACCGTCCCGTCGCGCAACTTCAGCTTGTAGACCACACCGGGGCTTGTCGAGATTATGTCCAGCCCAAATTCGCGGCGAAGCCGCTCCTGAACAATCTCCATGTGCAGCAGACCGAGGAATCCGCAACGGAAGCCGAATCCAAGCGCCAGGGACGATTCATGGTGGAACGTGAACGCCGAATCGTTCAGGTGAAGCTTCTCCAGCCCCTGCGAAACCTTCGGGAACTCATCGGTCGACATCGGATATATCCCGCAGAAGACCGTCGGATGGATGTCGTGGAATCCGGGCAGCGGCTCGTCCGAACCAAGGCGGGACGTCGTAACCGTGTCGCCGATCTTGATTTCGCTCGGATCCTTCACCGTACCGACAAGATATCCGACCTGTCCGGCGGAGAGCTGCGACACCGGCTTCTTCGTAGGCGAAAATATCCCCGTCTCATGGATCGTCGTCGTCACGCCTGACGCCATGAACGTGACGTTCTGTCCAGCCTTGACGGTTCCGTCCACAACGCGAACGTACGTGATCACGCCACGGAACTCGTCGAACACCGAATCGAACACGAGCGCCCGCAGAGGCGCATCTGCACCATTCGTGACCGGCGGCGGAATGCGCTTGACGATTGCTTCCAGCACATCCGGGCATCCAACTCCGGTCTTTGCGGAGACAAGAAGCGGATCGTCCATCGGTATCGCAAGTATATCCTCTATCTCACGGCTGACTTCCGGGACGTTTGCGCCAGGAAGATCGACCTTGTTGAGCACCGGCACGATCTCAAGCTTGGCGTCCTGGGCGAAGTACGTATTTGCGACCGTCTGGGCCTCCACGCCCTGCGCCGCATCCACGACAAGCAATGCCCCTTCGCAGGCACCCATTGAGCGGGAGACCTCGTACGCGAAATCGACGTGTCCAGGCGTGTCGAGAAGGTTGAAGAGGTAAGTCTTGCCGTCCTTTGCCGTGTACTCCATCGACACCGGATGGCTTTTTATGGTTATTCCGCGCTCTCGCTCAAGATCCATTGCGTCGAGCGTCTGCTCCTTGAGTTCACGTGCACTGACGGCATGAGTCAGTTCAAGGATGCGGTCGGAAAGCGTCGTCTTCCCATGATCCACATGGGCTATGATGCAGAAGTTGCGTATGTTGTCGAGTGTCTGTGCCATTGGGTGCGCATTATAGCAAAAAACACGCCTGCCATTCCGTTGGGGACATGGCAGGCGTGTGTCCGTGATTTCTTCCGTGAGCCAGAAATCACGGATAGATGCGCCAAACGCTACTTCGTCCTCAACCAGACGTCAAAGTTGAATCCACCTGGCTTCTTTGCGTTCTGCGAGTGCCAAGGATACCAATTGTGTCCGGATCCTATGGCATTGATGATTCCCTTGTCCTTCGACCGGCACACGTTGTATGCGGCGTACACGTCCGCAGGCGCACAGGCCATATCCGCGAATCCAACGATGAAACGGATTGGACTCTTGATGCCGTAGGCGAAATTCACGCCGTCGAAATATGCGGCGTACCTCTCCGCCGCCGCCCTCTTATCCGCAGACTGCCTGGCGATGAGGTTCGGCCATCCGTTCATGCGTTTCTGGCGGTAGCCGTAGTGTCCGGTTATTGCGCACACAGCCACAAACGACTTAGTGAAATGAGAATTCAGGTAGCTGAGGAACAGTCCGAATCCACCGCCCTGGCTCGAACCGAAATACGTTACCTGCGAAAGATCAACGTCCGGGCGCGCACAGACCCAATCCACCGCCCGGTTGATGCCGAGCATCACATCGTGATACCAGTAGTCCTCACGCGATTCCCCGATGCCGGCGATGGAGCATGAGTACGCATTCCTTTCGGGCAACCCATACTTCTCAGCAAGCGCCGCATTCTGAAGCTGCATCTGCGCCTTCTGCTCCTCGTGCGTCGCCTTCGGATCGAAAGTGTGGACGTTCATCACGAGATGGATTTCATCATCTCCAGTACCCGCCGAAACCGCGCCTGGGCCCGCACCAGGAACATTCACCCGCACACGGAACGGAGCCTTGGATGAATCTTTCGGGACGGCCATGAACCCGTAGACGCGCTTTCCGCAGAACGTCGCAAAATTGACACGATAGCAATTGTATGTCTTCGTTGACAGGCGTTCATCAAGCGTCATTTTCGGATCAAGCGGAACTTCACGCTCAAGCCGCGCCTTCTCGGATGTCCAGTACTCGTCGAAATCCGCCGGACGCGGCTCATCCTGGCGTATCTTCTCCACATCGTATCCCACGCCCCAGACCACAGAATTCGTGCCGGAGCGCACCTGCAGCCGCAAGAACCCCTCCTCGTCCATCCGCCCTTTGACCTTGAATGGATTGCTCTCGGCGAGATCTGTATTGCCGGATGCGAACTTCTTCGACCCGAAGTTGTCAAGCGACCATGTCGCCGTGCCCGACTTGAGCGGCGCACCGTCGTCCCCTTTTACGGTGACGGCGAACGTCGCCTCGTCGCCGGTGCGGTACAGGGCGTCAGCGCGATCCTGCTCGACCTCAATCGTGGCGGCAAACGCCGCAATCGCGGCGAACGCCGGCATCAGCGTCATCATCTTCCTCATCATGCACATTTTCATTGTGGCCTCACTTGCTTTTGGTTGTGGTGTATGGATTGTCACATCTGGCGAAGGATCCAGTCCGGCACATCCTTGCACGCAATCGTCTCGCGCTGGAGTTCCCCAAGCTGCACCGGATCTGATTTCGCCCCGACGATCGGCATCAAGGCGGGTTCATCGCCGGATTTGCGGCAAATGAATCCGAATCGCGCAAGCGGATTGTTGGTGCAGCAGTTGGGGCATCCGCTGATCCTGACATCGTTCAGGATGTGTTTCGCAATCTTCATCTTCTCCGGAGTGTCAATCGGCATAATGCGGCGATCCAGCTCCATGGCGACATCGGTCGCGAATGTGGGCGCGTCGTTCACGCCTGTCGTGCAGATGCTGCCGCCGATGCAGGTGAGGATGTGTCCGGCAAAGCTGCGCTCCACAACGTAATCTATCGGATAGAACCGTCTCTTCAACAGGCCATGCAGAGCCGCAAGCTGGTTTTCCGGAACGTTCTGGATGCACAGGTCGCCGCTTGCAAGCAGCTGCATCTTCTGCACACCATACGGCTCAAAAGCTTCGTATAGTTTGCCGATCTGACCGTAATCAAGTCTTGAGTACGGGACGAACAGTCTCACGGCAAACCGTCCATTGCGCAACGGCGCAGTCGCCAGCTGCCTCCAGACATCGAACCCGACATCCTCCTCCGCATCCGCGACGAATGACGGCTCGGGCCATCTCTCCGGTTCGACCGCATCACCGTCAACGGCTTCCGCTGCGGTTTCACGTCCGAAATACTCATTCAGCGTCGAAACGAAAGCGTCATCACCCATATCCTCGCGCAGGAAACGGATGCGGGCGTGTGCGCGGTTCGTGCGGTTGCCCTTCTCGTCAAACATCCGCGTGAGGGCAAACGCCAGACGGCAACAGTCCTCCGCAGGGAGGGCGTCGAAAATCTTAACTCCCACGCTCGGCCTGAAGCCGATGCCGCCGGCGACCCACGTCTCGAACACGCGGCGGCCATCCAGCATCTTTGCGACAAAGCCAAGATCCTGCACGGCGGCAAGCCGTCTGTCAGCCACGCGGTCCGCAAACCCGATCTTTATCTTGCGCGGCAGCGCATACGCCGTATCGAACCGGTAGAACGCGGACGAAAGCGCACGGGCATACGGTATCACGTCGAACGCCGAATCCTCGTGCAGCCCGGAACTCGCGCTCACATGAACGTTGCGGAACGTATCGCCTCCGCCCCCCCTGAACGGCATTCCACGCGATTCGCACAGCTCAAGCGCAAACGGCACGCTCCGAGGCGGAACGCCATGCAGCTGGATGTCGAGACGCGACGTCAAATGGCAGAACGGAAGACCAAGCCTGTATATGATCTCGGCTACATTACGCAAGTCGTCGAATGTCACCACTCCACCCGGACGGCGAATCCGCATCATCGCGTTGCCGTCGCGCTGCAGATATATCCCGAAGCCCGCAGACACGCTCTTGAGCTCCTTTGCGTCGATATCTCCTTGCGAGTACTGCTCCCAGGCGTGCACCAACTTGAACTGAAACGGCTCCATTTTCTAACCACCTTTCGAGACTTCATCTCCGGCGTCAGATCCGGCATCTATCCAGACCCAAAGCCGATACATCAGAAATCCCCATGCGAAGAACAGCACGAAGTAAAGCCATATCGGAAGCCCATCCTTGAAGCCATCCACGGAGAACCATCTCTGCCAGTCAGGGATGTCCGTGTAGTAGTACTGTCCGCATCCAAAATCAAGTTCCGGCGAAAGGCCGAGATGAAACACCATCACATAGACGGCGCCTGCGACTGCCGCCACCATTGCCGCACCGGTCGCTATCGATGTTGTCTTCATGGGCCTATCGCGGGAACAGGGAAGAATCTTCCGCACAGCAGCGCCCAAGCCACGATGAACGTCAGGACGAGATTGAAAATCTGTCCAACGATATAAAGCTGAAACGGCTTGCCGCCCTGAACCTGAGAGCAGAGATCCTTGAAGTTGGTCTCAAGCCCTATCGACGTGAACGCGAGGGCGAACGCCCAGTTCTGAAACTCCTTGAGATGCCGAATCACTCCGTTCGTCGCATCCACGCCGAACGCGGGCTGCATCACGAACGAGAAGAACATCGACGCGAAGATGAAGCCGAGTATGAACTTGGGAAACCTTTCCCATATCTCGCCTATCCCGACCTTTCTTCCAGATCCGTTCCCGCCGTCAACCTTCGTAGTGAAGAATATCGCTATGGCGAGCGCAATGAAGCCGATGAGGATGTTCTGGATCATCTTCACGAGCGCGGCCACCTGTCCGCCAAGATCGCCGAGAGCCTGTCCCGCAAGCACCACTGCACCGGTGGAATCCACCGTGCCGCCGATCCACGCGCCGCCGATCATCTGGTCAATGCCGACCGCCTTGATGAAGAACGGCATCCCCACCATCATCAGAACGGTGAATATGAGGGACGTGCCGACCGCGAACGCAAGGTCCGTCTTTTTGGCTTTAGACGCCGCTGCGGCGGCGATCGCAGCGGATGTGCCGCATACAGACGTCGCGGCTGATATCGTCATGACAAGCGGCTTGTTCCTTATCTTCAGAACCTTCGTGCCATACCACCACATGAATATGATGACTACGGGCGTTACGCCCCACGCGATTCCAAGACCGTACAGACCGAACTTCTGGATGTTGCTGAACAGAACCTGCGCGCCAAGAATCACAAGGCCGGTCTTGATGTAGAACTCCGTCCGCAAGGCGGGCTTCAGCCATTCCGGCGTCTTTACCGTGTTGCTCACGAGCAGACCGAGCAGCAGCGCCCAGAATGCGTATTCAAGATATCGCTTGAAGGTGAATTCGGCGGACAGGATGCGTACAACGCACACCAGAGCAAAAAGTCCCGCAAACGCAACGATGTACCGTCCGGCCCGCTTTCCCTCAAGTCTGTTGCCAACCGTGAACAGCGTCCCAAGCGAAACGAACGTGACGGCAAGCTTCCACCAAAGCGGACACGTGAACATTTCGCAGAACGGCTTCACCTTGCCTGGGTTGGCGGCGATCTCTCCCGAAAAGCCCCATGTCGCGAACTTCGCGCCTGAGAAATCGAACCAGCCGGTGAGTGCACCCACGGCGGCAACCGCTATCAGGATGAACGCCGCCCATATGGAAAGCCAATCCTCCTTGTGCAAGAGGTCTCTCCACCTGAACCTGTCGGCCACGACCACACTGTCGCAGCCGTCTTCCCTTCTATCTGCGGACATTTACCTCAATCTCTTCCTTTACAAATTTACAACTTACGATTTGCGGTTCGCAACTTGAACGCCGTGCAGACCTCGATCCAAATCAACCGCAATCAAGAATCACCGGTCTCCGCCGCCATCTGCCAACCGCTCAATTCTTGAACGAATGTATCGGAGCCGGGATGCGGCCTCGACGCGATATGAAGCGCTCGCACGAAAACCTGTTCACAGGCATGATGGGCGCGTGTCCGAGAAGTCCTCCGAACTCGACGGAATCCCCGACCTTCTTTCCGGCTACAGGGATTATGCGCACTGCGGTCGTCTTCTGGTTCACCATGCCTATCGCCGCCTCGTCGGCGATTATGCCGGATATCGTGGCGGCGGATGTGTCTCCGGGGATGGCAATCATGTCCAACCCCACGGAGCAGACGCACGTCATCGCCTCCAGCTTCTCGATCGTAAGGGCACCGGCCTCAACGGCGTCTATCATGCCCTGATCCTCCGACACCGGGATGAACGCGCCGGAAAGCCCGCCAACGTACGAACTCGCCATGACGCCGCCCTTCTTCACCTGGTCGTTGAGAAGCGCAAGCGCGGCAGTCGTGCCGGGAGCGCCGGGATGCTCAAGGCCTATCTCCTTGAGGATGTCCGCAACGGAATCTCCGACGGCCGGGGTCGGGGCGAGGGAAAGGTCGATTATTCCGAACGGGACGCCAAGGCGGCGGCTCGCCTCCTGCGCAACGAGCTGTCCGACCCGCGTTATCTTGAAAGCCGTCCTCTTGATCGTTTCGCACAGCGTCTCGAAATCAGAGCCGCGTATCTGCGAAAGCACGTGCTTGACCACGCCGGGTCCGCTCACGCCCACATTGATTATCGCCTCCGCCTCAGTCACGCCGTGGAACGCACCCGCCATGAACGGATTGTCGTCAGGGGCGTTGCACAGCACGACCAGTTTCGCGCATCCGAGCGAATCGCAATCCTTTGTGCGCTCTGCGGTGCTCTTGACGATCTCGCCCATAAGACGAACGGCGTCCATATCCAGCCCCGTCTTCGTGGAGCCGACGTTTACGCTTGAGCAGACGCGACCCGTCACGGCGAGCGCCTCAGGAATCGAGCGGATCAGAAGTTCATCGGATCGCGTCATACCCTTCGACACAACGGCGGAATATCCGCCGAGAAAGTTGATTCCAAGCTCGGCCGCAGCGCGATCGAGCGATTTCGCGATCTTTACATAGTCCTCAGGGGTTCTGCAGCATGACGCTCCCACCAGCGAAATCGGCGTTATCGATACGCGCTTGTTCACGATCGGTATTCCGAACTCACGACTGATTTCATCGCCGGTCTTCACAAGCCTTCCAGCATAGCGCAGAAGCTTGTCGTATACATTTGTGCATACAGAATCCAGGTTCGAGTCGGCGCAGTCGAGGAGCGATATGCCCATCGTAATCGTACGCACGTCCAGGTTCTCGTCCTGGATCATCTTGTTCGTTTCGAGAACTTCATTTATGGAAATCATTTTCTTCCTCATTAAGCCTGTATCGCCTTCTTCAGTTCTGCGGCGACCGTGTGCGGATCGCAAGAGTCAAGCCGCTTCAGGACGCATGACCAGCGGTACGCGCCCGATCCGGCCTGATCGTACGGACGCCCCACAAACAGGTCGTCGAACGCAGTCCTGCGGTCGCGGTATGTCTGCTGAACGTCTGTGAGACGGCGTTCGAACGCCGCCACGTACGTCTTCGCGAACTCGGCGAAATCGGACACGTATTTCTCGCGTCTCCGCACAACGTCCGCATACGGCGCGACACCCCGCTCAAGCGGCGTCTGGTAATCGACGAAGCTCCCGGCATGGTCGGTCACAACAAGACGCACCGGGAGCCCCTTCGGCCCGATCTGCAGCACTTCGTAGTTCTTGTCGAAGAGCGGCTCGTTCGTCTCTGTGGCGCGACGGCCGACCACAAGGTCGAGTGCGGCGGCCTCGCCCATCAGCTCCGCGAACTTCAGGGCAAACGCGGGGTTGTGGAAACGCTCGACAGGTATCTTGTCCGAAGCGACGCCCTGCACGTACTGGCGCACATAGTAGTACGCTCGCACCGTTGTTCCGAAGTACTGGTTCTTGCCCGTATACTTCTCCGTGAACTGGCCGAACCCTACATGGTGCGGCAGACTCATGCCAAGCTGGCGACAGGCAAGACGCCTGTCCATGATGTAGTCCGAATAGTCGTTCGCCTCGATTATGGACGTAAGAAGATCCTTGCCTTCATCGAGATGCTCCGCGATGCCCCACTTCTGGAAGCGGATTATGAAAATGCGCGCAATCGGTTCGCCTATTTCCTTGTACTGCACGATGTAGACGTTGCCGCGCCTCATCCCCGCAATCGGCTTGCGGGCGAGCGAGTGCGCGATGCGGCCCACGTTCACGTAGTCGATCGTCCCGAAGAGACGCATGAGGTTGAATATGATGGATCTCACGCGAAGGTCGCAGACTTCCGCAAGTTCCGGATCGCGTGTGCGCTGATACTCGTCGAACAGCGGATCGAAGATGAGCTGACCCTGCGTGACGCGTCCGCCCGGCAGCCACTCGATCTGACGGTAGAATTCCGGGCTGATCCCCTGGATGAGCTCGCGGTCTCCGACCTCCGTTTCGTTTGCCTTCTTGGAGAGGACTTCGCCCATCTCCGCCCGCCACACGAGGTTCGTATTCGGATTCTCGTCGCGCAGTTCCGGCGGCAGAGCCATCCGCCACTCCATCTCAAGCTTCTCCGCCGCAGCCCGAAGCTTGTCGACCCCCATCTCCATAGGCTTGAGTTCACGGAACTGGCTGCGCAGCTCCGTTGCGATTGCAGGAGGAAAGAGATCGATATCGGGGGAGCCGAGCCGGTTGCGGGAACTCAGTCCGCTTACGATCTCGTCCATCTGTGCGCGGAACTCTTCGTCCGGCATGACGCACACGGAGGAATACGCATCGGCGGTGAGATAGCGTGTGCCGGTGTTTCCGTTGTAGTGGTATATCGCCGCATGGCGGATTGCGCTGCGCCCGCGCTCAATCTGCTTGTCCGTCTCGGCGCGTGTGCGAACGTCACGCGCTATGCGCCAGTTTTCGCCACGCGCACGGAGTGCGTCGCGCACCCTTCTGGCGTGTGTGTTGAGAAATCGGATCTTGCGCTTCGATACGATCTTCTGAAGTTCATCATCCGCCCAGAGCGCGAGATCCATGCGGTCGGGATCGGGGCGTATAAGCACCACGTCGTCAAGGAACAGAAGGTCTACGGAATGGGCGACGAGCCTCGATATCTCGTCATCCGTGAGCGCAAGCAGCCCCTCTTCGGAACGTTGCCTGTTCACCTCGTCAACCCATGCCTGCCGCTGCATCGCGTGTATGCCGCATTGCGTGACAAGACCAGGGTAGTCTGTGAGGAAGATTGTGCCTACGCGGGACTTCAACCGTCCGTCACCGTCTTTGGAAAATATCGGTTCTCCGAGAATCTTCATGGGATGTCCTTTCTTTCTGCCGCCATTCTTGCGCTCTCAAGCGTGTTCCACAGAAGCATGGTGATTGTCATCGGGCCGACGCCGCCGGGAACCGGCGTGATTGCGGACGCAACTTCGGCGCATGATTCGAAATCGGCGTCTCCGCAGAGCCTGTATCCCTTTGGTTTCGTGGCATCCTCCACGCGGTTCACGCCCACATCAATCACGACTGCGCCCTTTTTAAGCATATCGCCCGTCAGCGTGTTCGGGCGGCCGGCGGCGACCACCACCACGTCAGCCGTGCGCGTGAACGCGGCGACATCCGGCGTCCCGGTGTGGCAGAGCGTCACTGTGGCGTTCACGCCCTTGCGCGAAAGCAGCACCGCAACGGGCTTGCCCACTATGTTGGAGCGGCCTATCACGACAGCGTGCTTGCCGGAAAGATCCATGCCGGTGACTTCAATCAGCTTGATTATTCCGTGCGGAGTGCATGGGAGGAAGCAGTCGTCGCCGATGAGCATTTTGCCGACGTTCACCGGAGTGAAGCCGTCAACATCCTTTTCCGGCGCAATCGCGCAGATCACCCGCTTTTCGCTGAATCCACGCGGCAGCGGGAGCTGCACGAGGATGCCGTGTATCTCAGGATCGCGGTTGAGCGACTCAATCTCGGACAGAAGTTCGTCCTCCGATATCGTGGACGGCATGCGTATCTCACGCGACAGCATCCCCGCCTCACGGCAGGCCTTCTCCTTTGCCGTAACATACGAAACGCTTGCCGGGTTGTCTCCGACAAGTATCACCGCAAGGCCGGGCGTGACGCCCTTCTCCGACTTGAGCGCAGCAACCCCGTGCGCAATCTCCGCACGGGTGTCCGCAGCCAGTTTCTTTCCGTCTATGATCTGAGCTTTCATTTCTTTTTCACCGATATCTTCAGCGGATTGCGGAGGCCGAACGCAAAGTCCTGCACGTATCCGTGCCATGCGGCGGCATCCATGTAGCGTTTCTGTCCGGTCCAGTTCGCCCCCGCATAGTACGTGAACGACTTTGCGGCGGAGTCCGGATTCACAAGAAGCACGAAGCTCGATTCGCCATCCATCGACGCCTCTGCCGGGCCGGCGGAGGGGTCAAGCGCGACAGCCGTCATGATCGAGCCGTTCCATCCATCCTGCGGCTCGAAGTTCGCGATCCATCCGTCCTGCGCCGAAAACTTCATGTCGCCGTCGTGTCTGCGCCCTGCCGAGATGTCCACACCGGGACCGACCAGCACCCCATCCGGCAGGCGCTCGAACGACGCCGTCATCTTCGCAAGGGACTGACCGCGATCAAGCGTCACGCGCCGGCGCTCCCGGCCAAGCCCGCCCCAGCCTTCGTACACAAGCTCGAACTCGCAGCGAACAGGGCCGACCTGAAGCGTCCTGCATTCTGCCCAGTTCGCACTGTACAACCATTTGCCGTCCGCACTGCGGGCGGCAACTCCGCCGCATCCACGTCCTGCCCCGACTGCGTAGCTGTCCATCCCCTCTCCGCTGTTCTTGTGGTATGAGGGGCCGCCCTTCGGACGGTATTTGAGCCATTTCTCAAGCACCGGGTACGATGTGCATTTGTTGAAAATGTCCAGTCCGCTCGAAGTCATGCCCTGTCCCTTCGGCGGAGGCTGCATCAGCGCAGGCCCATATGCGCGCGCACCGAAGCGGTCGTTCTCCCAGGCATAGTCATCCATTCGTTCCGGCAGATATCCGCTCCAGCATACGACCGACTGGTCGGCAGGCGCGACAAGCTTGACGCCATCGGAAAACACGACGTATTCGCGCCTCTCGAAACGGTTAAGCTCCACGGAGAACAGCAGGTTGCTGCCGTCTACGTCATTTTGGTGCGGAATGGCCTTGCCGGCGGCAACGTCAAACACGCGCAGCGCATCATAGGAGGACTTGAGACCGAGCTTGCTCCACGGAACGGAAACGGTCTCTGTGCGGACGATGCCCACCGGATTGACCACAGCGACCGTCGCCCCCCAGCCTGGACGCCACTTTGCGGGATCCTTTCTTGCGCCCTCAAGGAGCGCCGCCGCCGTCCACAGGAGCGGCGCCTGTCCGTGCAGGTCGCCCTTTGTGCGCGGACGGTCGAGATAGTACTGGCGGTCGTTGCGCTTTCCGGTGCCCGTGCAGACCTCGCCTATGTTGCCGTATGCGTCCACATAGGTGCAGAGCGACATCCAGGCCTTACGCACCGCAGGGCCGTACGTGTCTGGGCAAAGCCATCCGTGCGCAACCCCGGTCACCATGCCGAACGTGAACATCGCGGTGCCGGACGATTCCGGCCACGCCGCCTCCGGCTCGTTGATGAGCTGGCTCCACATTCCGTCCTTGCGCTGGAACTTGAGAAGCGCCGACATCATCAGACGGTAGCCGCGCAGAATCCTCGGACGGCACTCGCTGTCCTGCGGCAGCCCCTTGAGCACAAGCGCCATGCCGGCCGCCATCCATCCGTCACCGCGCCCCCAGAAGAACGGCACGTCAGGCGCATGGTAGAAAAGCCCGGCGAACTCGCCGTCCGCTATCTGGAGTTCGTCAAGGTAGAGGCACATCTCCTTTGCCGCCCTGTCGATATACTTCCTGTCGCCCGTGGCGCGATACGCCTCAAGCTGGAGGATTGTTATCATGTACATGTCATCGATCCAAAGGCGCGTCTGCGGCGTATAGCCCCTCTTCCACAGATCCTGCTGCCTCTCAAGCGGGAACGCGTGGTGTGCCGCAAGAGTATCCTCCGACGGCGGCGCCCACTGGATGTCGGCGTAGGAAAGGCCGAGGTCGAGGCATCGCCTGTCCCCGTTTATGTTGTAGATCGCAAGCGGAAGCGCACCGAACACGGTGAAATCCACATGGTTCTTTCTGTTCTGCAGATCCTGCATCGGGCCTGAAAGCACAGGCTCGAAATGGCGTATCAGCCTCTCCGCAAGTTCACCGTCGCCCATCGCCTGCGCGGCGTCGAGAGCGCCAACCCATGCACCGACATAGGAATAGTGAATCCTGCCTTGGTACGTACCGCCTTCATAGCCTTTAGGCTTGTAGCACTTCTGGCTCGTGGAGAGGATCTGCTCGGCCGCCGCCCTCGCTATCGATGCCGGATTCGATTCTGGCGGGAAATCGCTCAACCAGTCGGCGGCGGTCTTCGATGAGGCCGCACAGGGACGCGCCTCGCCAATGCGACAGTCGCCCGATCCGCCGTCGCCGGACGACGCACAGGCGCCAATCAGCACAGAACACGCCAACACGCCAACCAATTTCATGAATGTCATTTCCGATCTCTCCCAGCAAATCCTCATGATGGAATTGTCCGCGATTATACCATAAAACTTTTTGGTATAATCGCCGCATGTTTCTTTCTGTCGTGATACCTACGCTCAACTCGGAAAAAACGCTTGGCGAGTGCCTCGCGTCCATCCGGGCGCAAACGCTGCCGCGCAGCGCCTACGAGATTGTGCTGGCGGACGCCGGCTCGTCGGACCGGACGCTCGACATCGCCCGCGAATACGGCGTTGAGACGATTACCGAAAACCCCCTCAAAACCGGCGAAGCGGGCAAAACCGCCGGCATACGGGCGGCAAAAGGCGACATGATCGCACTTGTCGATTCAGACAACATCCTGCCGGACGCACAGTGGTTTGAGCGAATGCTTGCCCCCTTCTCCGATCCGGAGGTGATAGCCTCCGAACCCATCGAGTACGTGCGCCGCGACGGCGACCCGGCGCTCACCAGGTATTTCGCCATGCTCGGAATGAACGATCCGATATGCCTTTTCACCGGCAACTACGACAGGGACTGCGCGGTTACGGGAAAATGGACGGGGCTTGACGTTGCGCAGGAGGACTGCGGAGGCTACATCAAACTTCGGCTCAAAAAAGACGCCCTTCCGACAATCGGGGCAAACGGATTCGTCTTTCGGCGTTCGCTGCTCGACGGCGTGAAATGGGAGCCGTACCTGTTCGACATCGACATCCTGTACGACCGCATCCTGAAGGAAGGCTCGGTGTGCGTCGCCAAGGTCAAGACAGGCATAGTCCATCTGTATTGCGAACGTCTCGGCGATTTCGTTCGCAAACAGCGGCGACGCATACGCGACTTCCTCTATTTCGCCCAGGCGAAGGAGCGGACATACCCATGGGATCGGCAGCGCAGACTCGGAATCGTCCTCTTCTGCCTGTATACAGCGTTGCTCCTGCCGCTTCTCTGGCAAATGGCAAAAGGTGCGTTCCGGAAGCCGGACTGGGCTTGGGCATACCACATTCCGGCGTGCTGGGCGACGCTTTTGGTCTACGGCGCCGGCGCAATCGCCAAGGCCGCAGGAGCCAAACAGGCCCCCGTCGACCGCTCCTATTGGCAAAAGCAACCAAAAATGAGATAATACGCGGCCATGGAAAACAAACCTGACTTCTCGAACTCGGCATATCTGTTCCCGCACATCAACAAGGAGGGAATACGCTTCGGATTGATTGCCGCCGCGATTGCCGCAATCTTCACCGTGCTTGCCGCATTCATGCACAGCATCGTAATGTGCGCGCTGGTGCTTCCGCTCTGGCTGCTGACTTATGGGGTTTTTCTCTTCTTCCGCGACCCCGAGAGATACCCGCCGGCAGACAGTCCGAAAGCGGTGCTTTCCCCTGCCGACGGCAGAATATGCCTCATCCAGGAAGTCCCGCTTCCGGAGGAGCTGAAGCCTGAAGAGACAAGCCTCGACGACTGGAACTCCAAGGTCTTCACCCGCGTAAGCGTGTTCATGAGCGTGTTCAACGTGCATGTGAACCGTATGCCGACGGCCGCAACTGTGGTCAGAAAGGCATATGTGCCCGGCAAGTACCTCAACGCCTCGCTCGACAAGGCCTCAAAGGACAACGAACGTTGCGCTTACCTGTTCAAGACCGAAGACGGCGTTGAATACGGCGTTGTGCAGATTGCGGGGCTTGTGGCCCGACGCATCGTTCCGTTCATCGGTGAAGGCGACGCCCTCAAGCAGGCGGAGCGTTTCGGATTGATTCGGTTCGGTTCGCGCCTTGACGTCTATCTCCCGCATGGGGTTGCGCCTGAGGTGCGTCTCGGACAGATCATGGTGGCTGGCGAGACGGTGCTTGGACACCTGAAATAAGAGGGGAGTTGGCCATGTCCAAATTCAGACTTCGCGGAAGAAAAAGACGTCCAAGGCAGCCGCGCCAGGATCGCATCCCCCTGAGAGCCATCGCTCCGAACCTCATAACCTCAATCGCCGCCTGTGCAGGCATAACGTCAATAACCTTCTCCGCCGAAGGACGTTTCCTGCCGGCGCTTTGGGCGCTTCTCGTGGCGTGCATCTGCGACGGCATGGACGGGCGCGTGGCCCGACTTCTCAAGGCAAGCTCGAAGCTCGGTGCAGAGCTGGATTCGCTCGCCGACTTCGTGAATTTTGGCGTGGCGCCGGCCATGTTCATGTACTTCTGGCTCACCGGCGGCCCTTCACACGCCGGCGTATCGCCCGCGCTCGTGAAGATAACGCTCGGCGCGGCGCTTTTCTACGCCATGTGCGACTGCTTCCGCCTCGCAAGGTTCAACACGATGCTCGAACAGCCCGCCCTCCCCTACTGGAAGCACTACTTCCTCGGAGTGCCGGCGCCCGGCGGAGCTTGGATGGTGCTGTCACCTGCCGTACTTGCCCTTGCATTCGACGCCAAGGGCGGAAATCCGGCAATGCTCAACATTCTCCAGAACCCGTACTTCGGGATATTCATGCTCCTGTTCGTCGGTTCTCTGATGGCATCGCGCCTTCCCACAATTTCGCTCAAGTCGGTGCACATAAACCGCTCCTACCTGATGCCGGTCATGGCAGGGCTTCTGCTCGTGATTGCGTTCCTCGTGTCGAACTTCTGGCTCACGATCGGCGTGACAGGATTCATCTACGTCCTGACAGTTCCCGTCACAGCCATGACGTTCATCAGGGCGAGAGCGCACTACGAACAGCAGAACGGCGGGAGCGTGAAGGCTCTCACCGGTCCGGCGCAGGGTTAAGTCCGAATGCGGCGATTACAGGTTCGACCGGCAACCCCATGATGTTTTCGTAGCTGCCGTCGTACGACTTTACGATAAGTCCGCCTGATTCGTCGATGTCGTAGGCTCCCGCCCTGTCTGTGGGCTTCACCTCGTTCACATACCGCTCTATCGTCTCTTCCGTGAGCGACTGGAACGTGACGCGGGACTCCACCACCTCTATCTGCGGACTTCCGCCAGGGACGCAATGCGCAACGCCTGTGAATACGCTGTGGGTACGCCCTGACAGCTCACGCAGGAACTGACGCGCCTCGTCCAGGTCACGCGGCTTGCCGTATATCCGTCCGTTGAACCAGACTATCGTATCGGCGGCGATGATGGGGGCATCGCCATGCCGCATACGGCAGGCCTTCAGCTTGCGCAGCGCATTCACGGTCACTGTGCGGCGTGGAGCGCGGGAAATCGAGACCTCCTCCGCATCCGTAGGCTCAACAACAAAATCCAGTCCAATGCCGGAAAGTATCTTCGCCCTTCGCGGCGATTTAGACGCAAGAACAACTGTCTTCATCCATCAACCTCTCAACATACGCAATCATGCGACATACGAGTAAATAAATACTCATCTCCGCTCCTTCCGAGAATTCACCTTGCTCGTTTTTTCTTCTATCCAAACATTTGATGCGTGTACGATCATGTTCCCACCACTCTTGAGATGAAACCTATACATCCCAGCTGCATCAGGGTTTGGCACACTGGCCATTTCATGCGTCAACACTGAACCGTCTGGCATTTTTATGTAGACAAGAAAACTGCCCGCATACATGGATGCCGCCACTCCCACCACCAACGCAATAACAATCAAAATTTTCATGTTGCCTTTCTTACATTAAACAATACTCGCACCTTTGCGCCTTTGCGCTGAAATCATCATTCATCGTTTGACCGTGAACGTGCAGCCTGAGACATCCACATTGAACGGGCCAACCGTAAACACCTTCGCGTCGGCATCCCACCTGCCGTCAACGGGCTTTCCGCCGAGCTGCGCCGCCTTGGGCTGAGCCGTGAAGCCATGGAAACGCACGGTCACACTGCGTCCGCCAGGACATCCGTTGAACGTCCCAACCCTCTTGCCTACAGTGAGCGTGACGTCCCCGCCGCCGTCCTTCAGTGAAAGCACCGTACGCGCAGATGCGCCCTTCCGGTACGCAAGCGTAAGCCCGTCATCCTCATACACTTCACCATTGCCGTCGGCGCCGACATATGTCTCAAGAATCCACTCACGGTTCCAACCGGCGTCGATGCACTCGATCTCCGGCCATGTGGGAATCACCGCACCAGCCTTGACGTACAGTCCGCCGCCCCATTCAGGCGTCACCGCTATGCGCGTCTTTGCCGGACCGTTCACCACGCTGTCCGTGCGCCACTCGTACCACTTGCCCGCCGGAATCGCCGCCTCGTCTGTGAATGCGGCAACGAGAAGGTCCGGACCGAGCATGTACGTCGTCTTGCACTCATCGTACTCCTTGACGTCAGGATATACGAACGGCAATGAACGCATCACCGGCCATCCCGTGCGGTTTGCCTCCGCCGCAGTGGTGTAGAGGTACGGCACAAGACGATAGCGGAGCTTGAGATAGCTGCGAAAGATGTCGAGCCTATCCTTTGTCCTGTACCAGGGCTGGTTGAAGTACGCCCAGTTGTTCTGCTGACTCCATGTCTGGAGCATTCCGAAGTGGAGCGAACGCGAACTGTTGATGTCCATGTCGCAGCTCTGGTTGGCATGTCCGCTCATGCCGAGGTTGAGGAGCGATGCGCAAGGCTTCGGTCCGCCGCCGGTGTCACCCGCCCATGTCGCCACATACTGCTGAATGCCGGCGTACCCGCCCGCCGAGTACACCATTGAACGCTTCTGCGTGTATTCCTCGTATCCCCGGCACATCTGCTTGCCGTACACGAGAGGATATGCATTGTGGTTCTCTTCGTCGCTCTTGCCGTTCGCCCACTTGCGACCCTTAACGCCATTGAACTCAATGACCTGGGCAGAACCGTCGAGCTTGAAGCACTGTGCGCCCTGATCAACAAACTTCTTGAGATGCTCGAACCACGGCAGATCGCCCTCCTTGAACGCCCCCTCCTTCGCGCCAAGTTTCTCGTACATCATCTTGTTGTTCCCGGTGAGCCGGGGATCCTTCAGGTCGCCGGTGATGCGGTCATCCTGCCAGGTCTCCGTCACATTGTCCGGAATGTCCGGCTTGAGCCCGAACTTCCTGGCCAGCCCGGCGGCACACTGCTCTTCGTAGCGGAAAAGGTCGTAGTTGACGCAGAGCCAGAGAGAAAGCTTGAAGCCCATGCGGTTCAATGCGCCAATGCAGGTGTGGCCGCCCTTCGGAGCCCAGTACGGGAATATGAAGCGTTCCTTGCTCCATTCCTTCATCGTGGACATATCGTAATGCTTGCTCATCCAGCCAGGCTCGAGCCCGTACACGTCGCACGGCAGATCCCTGTCACGGAACTCGCGCGCTTCGTGAAGCATGTTGAACATGTCTATCTCTTCGTTCGCCACGTAGGTGAATCCGTAGCCGAACGCGGGCAGCATTGACGGGCGACCGGTGAGCTGCGTGTATATGTCGATGAGCCCGCGATAGTCCGCTCCGGAGAAGATGTAGAAGTCCAGCTCGCCCTCCGGCGCAGTGCAGAGCATCGCCGTCCTGTCCGTCTCACCCACGTCGAAGAAGTTCCGCCACGTCGTGTTCATCAGCACTCCCCATCCCTTTGACGTCAGAGCCATGGGCATCGGGATGTAGCTGTTCACGTTCTTGACCCAGATCTCATACTTCCCCGGCCGCCGCTGGATGTTTTCCCGGCTCACGTCGCCAAGGCCGTACACGCGCTCGCCGTCCGCGAGCGGGAATCGCACCTCATAGCCCTTGCCGGCGAGTTTCGCACCGATTGCGAGGTCTGCGGACGATACGAGCGAACGGAACCTCAGCGCTCCGCCGGACGCATCGACGGATATTTCGGCGGCATCGGTCTTTATTGACGTCGCCGTCCTTGCGCATTTCACTTCCTGCCAGTCGCGCTTCAGTATTGCATAGCGGTTCAAGGCGCCCTCCGTCCATGCGCCATCCTTCGCCACGCGCACACGGAAGAGATTTGCCGCAAGCGGATCTACGCGCACATCTCCCTTCTGCGTCTTCACCACAATCGAATCCTTTCCTACGGGCAACTGATCCTTCCATCCGGCTTCTGCGGCGAACGCGGCGAACGCGAACGCAACAACGGTCATCTTCAATGTTTTCATGACTGCCTGCTTCCTTGTCTGTTTCAAGTTGATTGTTTTTGGACGTTCAGGATTCTCCGCCTCGCGCCGCTTCCAACGCTTCCAATGCTTCCAACGCCGCAATTATACCATTTCGCTGAGGGGAATGCGGACGGCGCTCCATATGCCGCTACCTGATGATCACCTTCATTCCCACCGGAACAACGTCTACATGGACGGCATCGGCGGAAATCTTGAGGGAAAGCGAACGCTTGGTGAGGTCTCCGCAGTTCGTCAGCGTCCATCCGCCGAGCGCAGTACGGCTATCCGCATCCATTTCTCCGAATGAGACGAGCGTACGGCGGCAAGTCTCAGGCCGTTCGTCCTCATCATATCCGAGATCGAACACTCCGCCCTCGGCAAGCGACAGATTCGCCACGAAAAGCCCGTTGGTGTCCGCAGGATCGGAGACGATGCGCTCCGTGACGGAAAGGCTGCCGTTGACGACGCGCCCTGCGCCGGATGCGCGTCTCACCGTGGCGGACGAATCGTTCATGTCCCACACCGCACCGCCGGAGACATGGAGGTCTAACGCCGCACTCTGCGCCGATGCAGTGTTGAGCGACTGAATTTCATCTTCCGACAGTGCGCGGGGATATACCGCAACCTCATCCACCATCCCTCCGGGCGTCATGAATTCGCCGCCGGTGATTCCTTCGCCAAGCGTGATCATGTAGCCTGGAGGCACAAACTGTCCAGGCCCGGCAGTGTGGATGAAGTCCGTGTAGCATTCTCCGTCGAGATACATCCTGTAGTTCCGCCCGTCGGCCACCGCTATGAGATGATGCCAGGTGTCAAGCGTCGGCGAATGACCGACAACACTGTCGGGGATGGCCGTTTTGCCCCCCGCCCACAGGCTGCTGAACCCATAGCCTCCTCCTGGAAACGCCATTGAGGACAAGGCCTTGTACGCAAGGTCAAATGAGTACCCGGGCCCCCTCGACACATCGAATTCTGCGGACACGCGGGAACTCATTATGTTGGCGTACCTGTTCCTGAGCGTACCGGTGTAGCGAACCCATGCGGAAACCGTCCATCCGTACTGCCCGTTCATATTTACGCCTGTCTTGTAGAGGTCGTTGGTGCTGACGTAAAGCGACCCGCCCTCCACTTCGGAAGACCACCGGGCGGCCCTGCCGCACAAGGCGTTCTCATTCGTGAACGTCACAAGCGCAGTGTTTGGATGCGACTGGTGCAGACGATAGCCGTGCCCTGTCTTGTCCGAATACGGGTCTTCGCCGTCAAACGACCAGATCGCCATTGCGCCAATGGGATACGGACGGCGCAGGGTTGTGTCGAACGATGCGACGAGAGTTCCGTTGCTCACAGCAAGACCGCCAAACAGTGCGTTCTCGCGTCCTGCGAGGGTGAGCGTCCCGTCTCCAAGCTTGGAGAACACGCCGGACGCCGTTCCGGTGGGCGTGAGCGTCTGGGTTATGGTCGCATCGTATCCATCGGTATCGACCGCGCCTCCACCGGCGCCAATCGCGAACGTCGTCACGCCGCCAAGGAAATCGGAGAGACTGCCACCGCCCTGTCCAGACACTTTAATCGTTCCACCGTCAAGGATGAATGACGCAGCCTCAGTCGGAACGCTCAAGTCTGCTTCGCCAGTGGTGGCTGGGAACGCAAGCGTTGTACCCTCCACGGTGTGCGACGAATCTGATCTGAACAAGAACGACCGGAACAGATTCTCGGGGCGAAGATCCGGGCCGTAGACGAAGTTGCCGACCGTCGGGAAAAGCGTGTAGCCCGACTCGGTGTACGGCCATGTCGGCGACCAGTCGCCCGTGAAGCGGATGGCATTGGATCTGTCAGTCGCAAGATACAGCGTGTTGCTGTAGCCCGAATAGACGTCAGGCGCACCCGAAATGGTGATATTCCCCGCTCCATTCGCAAGTTTCAGCGTCGCATCACCGGTCAGCCTTATGCCTCCGTCTCCCAAAACCTTGTCCTGCTCACCGACATAGGTGAACTCGCCTTTGCCGCCGATGCGCTCCGCGTCATCGCCGAACGAGACGGAATCTGTGACGTTGACCTCCGGATCTTCGCTTGGCGGGAACTGAGGCTGCGCCGGGGCGTCGCCATCCGCGACAGTGAGGACGAGTTCGCCATCCCTCACGGAGAACGTGCAGCTCTTTCCGGCAACCGGCTTGCGGACTGCACACAGCGCGACGATGTCCGCCGGCATGCCGGGCGCGGTGACGAGCGTACGCTCCCCGTCGGCGACGGCTACGTCAAAGACGAGCAATCCGTCAATCAGTGGTGCAGCGCCGAGTGAAAGGCTCTGTCCTGACTGAAGCGTCACGATTCCGCTTTTAGAGGAAAGCGATGAGAGCGACAGCGTTGTGCCGCCGAACGCAAGCACGGAAGCCGGACGCAGATCGACCGCACCGCTGAAAAGCGATGCGTCCGACACGGCAAACGTGCCGTTCTTCACTACCATCCGCATGGCATTCGTCGCCGCCACCGAAAGCGTGAGCTTGCCGGAACCGAGTTTCACGAAATCGCCGGAAACCCCTCCTTCGTCATTGCCGCGTATCTCGACGGCGTTCCACGTCCTGTCGAATTCACGTGTGTCAAGCGTGAAGCCACCCTGCCGCAGATGCACGCGGATGCGATCTGAATCGCTCGCATAGTCGCCGCCCTTACCTACCAAAAACAGGTCGCCGGATGACATTGACCTCAGCGTCGATCCATCGAGATAAACGTATGTGAGGCAATCCTTCTTGTGAAGCAACGTCCAATCCTCAAATCTCCCGATGAACAACTCTCCGCCCGCCAGGTTCAAGGAGCTTGGCGATGTCCTGTTGTAATCCGACACGCCACTCCCTGTAACGGTGAGTTTCAGGATTCCGCCGCAGGCGCTGTACTCATTCCCGCAGCGCAGCTGGCCGCCGTCGTACAGGTTGAGCGCCATGGTGCCGTTCTCGCAGAAATCGCTGCTGGAGCCGGTCCGGAACCACATTACGCCCCCGTCGTATATGTTTATGACGGCTGGCGCATTGTTTGCAAAACGCATTCCCGCTGCGCCGGTATCCAAAATGCCCTTCGACCGAATGTTGAACACGGTGGCTCCAGACATCGCTGAATCCTGTCCGACATACGAGATCTCGCCGTTTATGAGCTTGCCGTCCTCTATGTCAACCGTGCATTGCCGGTACAGGCTACCGCCGCACCACGTGTGGAGCGTGGCGCCGTTGCTGATCACGATGTGTGCATTTTTCTCTAATCTCACGGACGGAACGTACACATCCGATGCGATGACGGTCGTTCCCGTGCCGGAAAAGGCGCAATGGCAGTACTTGTAATTCTTCCAGTCTGAATTTGTCTTGTCGATGTTCATCCCGCCGCGAATGAACACCTTCCCGTTATTGATGAAGTGGAAAGTCTTGTTCGTCGCGTCGTCCCCGAAATACGTGAGCATTCCGTCAAGTTCGAGGGCGTGCATGTGCTTTGCGATGATTTGCATCTCGGGAACGGCCGAGCGGATGACGTTCTCTACCCGCGTAGTGACAATTGCCGTTCCGTTGTTCACGGCGCTTTCGACGCTGGCATTGATGAAGCTGTGGTCGAAAAGAGTAAGTCCGGAGGCGCCAAGATTGAGAGGGTTGCCGGAGATGGCGTTGCTGTATCCAAGTCCGGTAAACTCTATTCCGCGCATCATGTAGTCGTCCGCAAAATCGTTGACCGCAGACTGGCCGTACATCCATGCGCGGACTATCGTATCGTCAAAGCTTGAAGAGGGAAGCCCCTTATCCGCCCAGTTCCAGTTGTTCGTGTCGGAGAAATGCACACCGTCACCATACGGCTGACTTCCCCAATGCCCGCTCGTACCGAAAGCGAACGTATCCATCGCACCGTAAATCTGTCCGCAAAGACAACAGGAAACCGTTGTAAGAACGCAAAAAGAAAAACCAGCAATTCCTTTCATGTGCACACCGCTCCTTTCATGCGTTGGCCGCAGTTGTTAGGTATGGGGTGGATTATACAACAGAAGGTTTTTTTTTTCTACAGGTAATTTGTTTTTTTTTTCAATATGAACCGCATCAAAAACGCGGCAGCTTGGCTATGGAATCCTCCATCCCGCCGGGGCGGTTTCGCAGCAGCCATATGCGGCGGTGTTCCTCCCGCAATGCGCCGAGACGGCGGTCATCGCGGCGATGGCAGGCGGCATCGACAAGATTCGCCATGTATACGATCTCCTCAGCCCACATTGCACCCGTCCCGTAGATTGTCGGCGACGCAAACGCCGCCGCAGTGTGACGGCATCCCTCTGCGACAGCCGATATCTCTGCAAGAACGGAATCGGTGAGATTCGGATGCCGCGAATATCCCCTGTCGTTGGAAAGTATGCGAAACAGTTCGCTCGCATTCGCTCGCAGCGCACCGCCGCGCAGATACAGCGTTCCAAGGCGCAGAAGCGTTCCGCCGAGCGGCACACCCATCACGGTGTCGAGCGCCTCTTCCAGATCCATCCTGTTCGCCTTTGCTCCATACTCGGCGAACCATCCGCCAAGCACAAGCCCCGGCAACGACGCCGCAAGCGGCTGCCAGTGTCCGCCATCCCCCCAGTCCGCAACAAGAAAGCCCTTCGCCCCGTTCATGCGGCCTGCCGCCTCGGCCGCCGCCATGTTCTCGCGCATATTCTCGACGCGGCCGGCAAGCGAGTTCCACGCGCTCGTTCCCGGACAGACGTAGAAGTCAAGCCCAGCCGCCTTGAATCTGGCAGCCTCTTCAGCGAACGGATGGTTGCCCTCGTATCCCCAATCGAGCGCTATAAGATCGCGTGGAAGCCGTTCTACAAGTTCAGGACGCTTAAGTATCATGTCGCCCCAGAACATAGGACGGTGCCCGCGTTCGCGGACAAGTTCGCAGACCTTCAGCAGAAATTCGAGGTACGTCTCCGGATCAGCGATCTCGAACGTCTCGTCGCATCCGATGTTGAAGAGCCGTGAACTGAAGCACGGCAGAAGCTCATCGTAGAGTCCGGCAAGGAACTCTATGGATTCCGGAAGCGCAGGGTTGAGCGTGGTGGGGAACTTCTTGACCGTCCCCCACGGCGTGACGGCGCCGCCGTTCGGCATCGCGGCAAGATGGTTGTACTCCGGCAGCTGCAGCCAGCGTTCAAGATGTCCAAACGAATTCTGGTTCGGCACCAGCTCGATGTCGTTCATCCGGCAGTAGCAATCAAGTTCACGCATCTCAGCGGGCGTGAGCGGAGAGGCGTTCCGCCACACCGCCTCGTGGCGCGAATACCGGAATGTGTGTTCGGTGTAGAGCTGAAGCTGGTTGTAGTTGCAGACCTTGAGCAGATCAACGATCTGCCTGAGCGTGGACATGGTAGGCACCTTATCACGACTCACGTCAAGCATGTATCCGCGTGTCTCGAACATTACGGTCTCCTATGCAGACGGCAAAGTGCGACAGTTGCCGGACGCACCGAGCGGATTCGCGGCGGAAGACAGAAGCCGACCGAAATCGCAGTCGAAATCGCGTATGTTGCCGCACGGTCTCTGCACAAATCCGCAGGTCTGCAGATTGCCGGTGTGCGAAAGGAACGCGAACCCTCTACCGCCGATGCAGGTGCCGGCCTGCGGACAGCACGTCAGTTTCGTCCTTTTTCCCTTCGCCCACCCGATCACGTCCGCCACCTCCGCAGCGTCCGGAACGAGTGAATCGATCACCAAGCCGCGTCCGGTCGGCACAAGAAAGAAAAGATCGAGGCGCATTGCCCCCTCGGACATCGCCCTCGCGTATATCGCATCAAGCGTGGAGAGCATCCCTTTCCGTACGACGGTGTTCACCTGGAACGGCATCCCGACCGTTCGCGCCGCAGCCATCGCGCCAAGTGCGATCTCCCATGCGCCGTCAATGCCGCGAAATGTGTCGTGGGTGGATTTGTCCGCACCATCAAGCGAAAACGAACACGCCATCACACCGGCAGCCTTCAGTTCCTCAAGCCGTTCAACCGTGACAAGTGCGCCGCACGGCGCAAGCACGCTCCTGATTCCGAGCGATGTGGCGTGGCTGACAAGCTCCGGCAGATCGTGGCGCGTCATCGGTTCGCCGCCTGTCCATATTATCATTGGACGGATCTGAGCGAGCGAATCGATCACACTGCGGCACTCTTCGGCGTCAAGTTCACCGTCGTATGCGGCATCCAAGGCAGAAGCGCGGCAGTGCCGACATTTCATCGGACACCGCCGCGTCACCTCCCATGCCAGCACACGCGGGCTGGCGAAGTTCGGCCTTTCAGCCATCAGTAGTTGTCGGCCTCAAGCTGGAAGTACGCCTGCTTGTGGAAGCACACTGGACAGACGTCAGGAGCCTTCTCGCCCTCGACTATTGCGCCGCAGTTGCGGCACTGCCAGCGGGTCGGCCCCACGCGCACCCACACCTCGCCGCTTTCGATGTTTGAAAGCAGCTTTTTGTAGCGCTCTTCGTGGTGCTTCTCAACTCCGGCCACGCCCTCGAACTGCTTGGCAATCGCCTCAAAGCCCTCTGCACGGGCCTCCTCCGCGAACTTGCGGTACATCTCGGTCCATTCTTCGTGTTCACCCGCCGCTGCGGCGGCAAGGTTCTTCACTGTATCGCCGATGCCGCCGAGGTGCTTGAACCACAGCTTGGCGTGTTCCTTCTCGTTGAGCGCCGTCTCCTGGAAGAACGCCGCAATCTGCTCGTACCCTTCCTTCTTCGCCACGGAAGCGAAATAGTCGTACTTGTTGCGCGCCTGCGACTCGCCGGCGAATGCGAATGCGAGATTCTTCTCTGTCTTTGAACCTTTGAGTTCCATTTTGTGTTTCCCTCCTTTTATGTCTTATGTTTTCCTTGCATCAGCCTGCAATCAGGCCTCCTCAAACTGATCCTTGCCAACGCCGCAGATCGGACAGGTCCAATCCTCCGGCAGTTCCTCGAAAGGAACGTTGTTGTTTTCTGCGGGATCATATACGTACCCGCACACCTTGCACACGTATTTCTTCATGCACGCCTCCTGTTCTATTTGTCTGTTGAGTCGGTAAGATATCAATTCCCGATTCCAAGGTCAAGCGCATTCTGATATACTTGTGCGCCATGGACAAGACAAGGATTAAAGCGTGGTTTCTGCTGTTCAGGCCCTGGAGCTACACGGCGACGGTGGTTCCTTTCGCCGTCGCGCTCGCCATTGCGGAACCGTCTCACGGAATCGGAAGATGGTGGATCGGGCTTGCATCGGCCCTGCTGTTCCAGGCCACCGTGAATCTGCTGAACACCTGGGGGGATGAGCGATCCGGCGTGGACGACGCGCCGGGCGCGATACGCACCACGCCGCAGATACATGACGGCATTGTATCCATGCGTTCGCTGCTTGCCGTCGCGCTCTCATGCTCCGCCGCCGCAAGTCTGCTGGGACTGTCACTCTACGTCTACCGGGACGGCGCCGAATGGCGGTTCTGCACTCCGCTTCTTGCGGCTGGACTCGCAGGGATGCTTGGTTCGATGAACTACTCGACAGGCGTAAAGTTCAAGTACATTGGTCTTGGTGTGCCGTTCGTGGCGCTTCTGATGGGACCGATAGAGCTGTTCGCCGCACTGTGCATCCTGCGTCCGGCGGACGCTGCTTCGTTTGTCACGCCGCTCACCGCCATGATATCTGTCCCCGTCGCACTTCTCGTGTGTGTGATAATGCACGGAAACGACATGCGCGACATCCCCACCGACCGTCTGGCAGGAATAAGGACAACCGCCACCATTCTCGGCCCGAAGGGTTCGCTCATCCTGTATTGGGTGTGCCACCTCGTGCCGTACACCGTATGCGCGATGATGGTCTGCCGCTATGGGCGCATCTTCCTGCTGCCGTTCATGGCCCTTCCGCTTACGCGCCGCACACTCGTCGCGGCGACTCGCACGTATTTCGCCAATCCGGCAGATCCGCCGTGGCGTCGGCTTGAACGCGTATCCGGCGGAATACACCTCGCATTCGGCCTGCTGTACGCCATGGCGCTGTACGCAGGCCTCCGCCAATAGCCAAATTGCGACCGCCGTCCGTGGCGTTTCGGGCCGAGTCCCGCCGTCCATCAAACGGGGCAATCGCGCACAGGCCCCATCGGGAGGGTCACTTGAACGAAGCGGCAACGATGACGTCGGAGAGGACGATGTCGTGAGGTTCGGACGGCACCGCTTCCACAACCTGGAACGGATATGCGACGCCAAGAAATACGGAGGACGGATCGGCGGACGAGAGCAGCCTGTCGTACCATCCGCCGCCGTAGCCCAGCCGTCCTCCGTCGCTCGTAAACGCAAGACCGGGGACAATCCATACCTTCGGCGCAGGTGCAGATCCGCGAATCTCCGGCTCAAGTATGCCCATCGGGCCCGCAACAAGGCGTCCGTCCCTGCAATGCAGCGCAAGCTCGTAATTCTCGCCGTTCCACGCCGGCGCAAGCACAGGACATCCCGCAGACCAAAGATGCTCTATCAGCAAGGTCAAATCAAGTTCCTGCGGCGAAGCGAGATATACGGCGAACGGATGCCTCGCCGCCACAGCCGCCTTGACGTCCGGACGAGACAGGATGCGTTCGCACACGTCAGCCGATGCGGCGGCTCGGTCGGACGCAGACACGCTGCGGCGCTGCGCCCTCATCCTTTTGCGCATTTCGTTTTTGCCGTCCATCTCTTCACGCCCGCTACGCATGATCCTTGCCGATGAACTCGCACGGCGCCTTCGCAGCGCACAGTCCGCGCATGAACTGGATGCCGTACCAGACGTGTGAAAGGAACACTCCAATCTCCGTGACGAGCCAACATAGCGGATTGAACGAGAACGTCGATGCCGCCGTCGCCGCAATGTAGAAGAAGAGGGGGGACGCCGCGACCGCCGCCAACGGGCCGAGCGCACCGCCGCCGATGAAATTGCGGCAAGCAAACAGGGCGGCAAGCAAAACGAGATAGAACACAAACAGCGTCGGGATGAAGTACGAAAGCCGGCAGCTTGTCGCCGGAAAGCGCTTCACGAAATATCCGCGATGGAATCCGTAGCGGCCGAGCTGACGCAGGTGAGCCGCGAACAGCGGACGACGGTGGTGGTAGACAAGCGTCCATGGATCGTAGACGATGCGTCTCTTCACCTTCCGCACGATGTCCTCGCAGAGCAGGGTATCCTCGCCGGGCCAGAAGTCGGTTCTGTATCCGCCGATCGCCTCCAGCACATCCCTGCGCACGAACAGGTTGCAGCTGGGATAGTCGTCGATGTCCCTGCGCACCCGCCCGCCAATGTAGCGGTATCGGTAGTTCCCCGAGACAAACAGGTTCTCGTATACGCGGCCGCCGCATTTTGCCCAGAAGCCGTCGCCGGGCGGTGTGACGCCAGGCCCGCCGAGAGCGGCTATGGTCGGTTCGCCAAAGTATTTCACGGCGTTCTCAAGCCAATGCTCGTCCGGATATGCGTCATCGTCTATGAACGCCACGATGTCGCCCTTCGCCGCCTCAATGCCAAGGTTGCGCTTCTCCGCAGGGCGCACCTTCCCGGTGGAGATGACCTTGACGCCGCTGCGCGGCTGCCCGGACTGCGGAGCGTCAGGCAGCACTATCACCTCGAAATGCCGGTATGTCTGCCTGTCCATCGCCGAAAGACATTCATCCAGCATCCACGACCAGTTTGGGCAGGCGATGACCACACTCACCAGGGGATTGCGTTCGAGCGGCGGCGGCACTTCTACGTGCGCATAGTAGTTGAGAAGACGAAGCCGATAAAACACTGCGAGGGAGTCCGACGCCATCTGCCAGACCGTAGACGGACGCAGGCATCCAAACCGTTCTCCGAACCTGATCGTGACTGGAGCCTCGGCGATTCTGGCGCCGCGCCCGTACGCAATTGCGAGAAGCTCAAGGTCGAACGCATACGTCTTCACAAGCATCCGATCGAGAGCGTCGCCAAGCACGGACCGCCGGAAAAGCTTCATCCCCGTCTGCGTATCTGTGATCGGCAGACCGATGAAAAGCCTGACAAGCCAAAAATACACCGCACTTGCGATTCGCCTGTGCCACGGATACTGCACCTGCGATCTCGGATGCCTCTTCGATCCGATCACGATGTCTGCGTTTTCGCGTTCCATCGTCTGAAGGAACTCCGGAAGTCCATCCGGAAGTATGTCAAGATCTCCGTCAATAAGCAGCACCAGTTCGCCTTCACTCGCCCTGAAGCCAGCCTTGAGGGCATTGCCCTTCCCGCCGTTCCTGTCCAGGATGACCGGACGGCGGCATCCGCCAGAGGCGGCCCACTTGCGCAGAATGTCAGCGGTTCCGTCCGTTGAGCCGTCATCAACCGGCACAATCTCAAAGGACAGTCCGGTGCGTTCAAGCACCGACTCAACCGTGTCGAGATTCTCCCGGATGCGTCCCGCGAGATTGAACGCCGGCAATATGACAGACAGCCTCACCACAGGAATCCCTTGCGTACGATGCGGGCGGTCCATCCGCCGCCGGGGGCGAGTTCAGCGGCGATCTTCGTGTCGGACGTGACAGTGCGGACGTCCTTCGCATAGTCCGTCGCCTCACGATCGGCGTTCACGCCGTCTGAGAATATCTCAGCCCGCCACTTGCCTTCTCCGAGAAAACCGAGCGGCAGCTCGACCTTGCGCGGAGTCCACGAATTTATCGCCGAGACGTACCATTCATCCCCTTTGCGCCTGGCCACTGCGGCATATCCGTCCATATCTCCGCCAATTCCGATGGTGTCGTCCCACACGACAGGCACCTTCGCCATGAACGCAAGGCATTCCCTGTTGCGCAGGTACTGCGTGGCGGAATCGCAGAGCATCTGCATCGGCGCCTCACACAATGTCATCAGCGCCATCTGCCGCACACGCGTACCTTGGCTGCCGGGATGCATGAAGTCCGGCCTGCACTGGCTCCTTGTCATGTTGCGCATCGCACCTGGCGTATAGTCCATTGGCCCTGCGCTCATGCGGCAGAAGAGGGAAAGAAGGTCGTTGCGCGGAAAATCCACACCGCTCTCGAACTTCATGTTCTCCAGGCCATGCACCCCTTCGTAGTTCAGGATGTTCGGATACGTGCGGCTCAATCCGGTCGGCTTGTGCATTCCGTGGTAGTTCAGCACGAGCTTCCAGTCGGCGGCAATCCTGGCCGTCTCCTCAAGAAAGCGTTCTACCTCCTGGTCGTCGCGATCCATGAAATCTATCTTGAACCCCTTCGCGCCCATCTTGGCATATCTGCCGAACACCTCGTTCTGCCGTCCCACAAGTTGAGGCCATGCGCACCAGAGGATAATGCCGACGCCACGGACATTCGCATACTTTATGAGATGCTGCACGTCGGTTTTCGGATTTATCTCCATGACGTCGAGGTTCTTTGACCATCCTTCGTCCATGATTACGTACTCAAGTCCGAACTCGGATGCGAAATCGATGATGTACTCGTATGTCGCTGTGTTGCATCCGGCCCTGAACGGAACGCCGGATACGTTCCAGCCGCTCCACCAGTCCCATGCCACCTTCCCGGGCCTTATCCAGTCCGTCTTCTTGAGTTTGCACGGCGTGGCGAGGGCGTACACGATGTCCGCCTCGCATAGCTTCGCCTCCGACGGCGCAAGCATGAACACTCGCCACGGATATGTGCGAGTTCCGACCGTTTCGGCAAGATGCCCAGCCCGTTCAGTGACACGGATGTGTCGAAGAGGCTTTTCAGGTGAGCCGATGGCCTTGCCGTCCCGGTGCTCCGTTTTCAGCGGAAACCTCGCCATGTGCGCCGCAAGCGATGGCCTGTCGCCCTCCGCCCGCTTCAGGTTAAGCCCTGGATAGTCTATCAGATCGCTCTCGGTCATGCACATCACCGTTCCGTCGGAATGTTTCACCACAAGCGGAAGGTACACGACCTGTCCGGATGCCGCAACGTTCGCCGCATTCGTCTTCACGTACACGGACTCCCAGCTGCACTGCAGCGGATCGCCCCTGTCGCGGCAGTAGCCGGCGTAGACGGTGGCTTCCGGATCAGGAAACGAAATGCCGGCGGATTCGTTCAGAACCTTGGCGTTTCCGGGAAGCGACGTCTCAAACCTGTACGCAACTCCGTCGTTTCTGGCGACGAGCGTCATGCCCCAACCGCCCTCAAAGACGACCTTCGTCCTGTTCGCTTTCCCGTCCACCGACGATTTCTTGTAGATGGGGGTCGGCACACTCTCCACGACGCTTGCGGCGTCAGACGATGCAACCTTGGCCGACGCACCACCCAAAACGCCTACCCCTTCCAGCTCCATCGATATCGGCGTTGGCGACACGCGCTCAACCCCGGTGCGATACACTGAATACGTCAGCACCGGCTCGGTTGCGATTCTTATTTCGTTCAGACCGTCAGGGCTTTTGACGCCTATCGTCTGCGCGGATGCGACGCCTGCGCAGACGATCAGCGCGATGCACGACGGGAAACGCACTGCTCCGCTCATTTCGCCACCGATCCTTCTGACCTCAGGCACTTCTCGATGTCAGCCTTCCAGACGGCAAGAGCCTTTGCATTGGGATGTACACCGTCAGGGAAGAGAGACAGAGGCAGGGCGGCGTTCACATCGCGGAACGTCACGTGCTTCCCGTCGGCGATCTTTTCGTAAAGCGCGTTCGCCGCCTTGTTGCGGAGGTTGCTCCACGTCAGCCGGCAGGGGAACGATGCGTAGAGCAGCACCTTGACGTCAGGCCTGCGGCGGCGCATTTCGTCAATCACAAGGCGCACACCTTCCGCCATGTCCTCCGGTCTGCATCCATGGTTGTTCGTGCCGAGGAGAAGCGCGACCGTCTTCACGGGGACGGAGTCAAGCTCGCCGTTCTTCACGCGCCAAAGTGTTTCCTGGATTGTGTCGTCAAAACGGTTCGCCGCGACCTGTCCGACGGCTGTTTCGACAATCTGGAACCCGGCCTCTCCCGTCGGCTTTACGGGAACGCAGGTGACAGGCGGCGGCAGACGGAGCGAATTCCCGCCGATGCGCTCTATTTCCTTGGCAAGCCTCTCCCTGTGCTCACGCATGAAGGATGGATCGGACGAGAAGTCGCGTTCGTTCCTGAACACGCTGTCCGGCACCTTGAGCAGACCGTTGCCGGGGTCAAGCCTCCTCAGCATCGCAAAATACTCGTAATCCTCGATGCCGTCGCGGAGAATCGCCAACCTGTACGACGCATTTGGCGCATCGAACACCGGCTTGCGGTCTTTTGCGCGGGGTGTCGCCACCGTTGAGAGCGGAGGGTACACGAAGCGTCCGTCTCCGTTGCCCCACGTCCCGCCGGAAGAGCTCCACGCCATAGGGTCGTCGTATGGGTTCTGTGGGCTGTTCGGATCGGAATATTTCGACTTGCTCGACCACAGCGACGTCTCCCAGATGAGGATGCCGGTGACGTCACGCGCCCACGTCATCCACAGCCATGTGCGCAGTTCGCATCCGGCATGGTCGATGAACTCGGTGGGATACGGTGTGCGCGGTCCGCAGCAGATGTACCACCAGAACTGGTCGCCGCGGCTGCGCACATCCTTGTAGGCGTCCACATAGATAAGGTCAAGACGCGGATTCCAGAGATTCACGCCATCCCAAAGTTCCTTGCTCGGCGATGCGGTGAGCATACGGCGGATTCCGGGAGCGTGACGCTTCAGCGTCATCATGCCGGCGTTGACCTGCTGATAGACGGACGGCAGCGGCTCGTCGAACCAGTACACGTAGGAGGCGTCAAGCAGCCCCTTCTCGCGAAGATGGCGTTCTATGCCGCCAAGATATTTCGCCATGAGTGTGTGGTAAAGCGCATTCGTCTGCGGAACGCCGCAGATGCTGCCGATCTGAAACCCTTCCTGAAATCCGTATCCAAGCCCGCCGACACGGATGTTGAAGGCGTTGAATCCGAAGCGTCCCTTCATCTCCATGTGCGCATCGTCAAACTCGCTCCAGTCGAAGACAGGTTCTGCGCGGGACGGATCTCCCGCATTCCGCCACTTCACCGGGATGTCGCCGCCCTTGCCCCAGCGGTAGATGGAAATGCGGTAGTCGCTCATCATCTGCACGTACTTCTCAAGGATCGCATCATGCTCCGGCGAACCGGGCTTCACGGCATGGTAGTCGGCGACACGCGAGGGCGAAAAGCCGAAAGCCGTCTCGCAGGTCATGCTGTCCGGAAGATCAAAGCCGAACACCTTCACCTCGAACGGCACGGCGATGCGCTCTCTCCGCCCATCGGCGGCGTACTCAACCTGGACGTCAAGCGTACCGCGATAGATGCCCTTCGGCAACCCCTTCGGCGTCTTGACCGTGATCCAGAACGGCTGGCTCATCTGCGCCGCCACCGGGAACGCGGCGTCATCCTGCGGCAGTATGGGATCGGGCCACTCGCCCCTCGCTCCGGACTCATCCGTGGGAAGCTCCACCTGCACATAGCCAAGACGCTCCACCTTGACGGCGGACGACGCCAACCGTGCACGCTTCCAGAAACCCATCTTTTTCATGACAAGATCCGACGGCACAACGCGCACATCGCGCAGGGCGGCCTTCGGCGTGACGACAAGCTGAACGGACTCCGCTTCGTTTCCGGCCAGCGACACCGTGAGTGCCTTGGCCTCCGCCTTCGGGAGCACTGCGCTTCTGAAAACCTTGACGTCTGCGACCGCCCCCCACAGGTCAACGCCAGGGACGGACGGGAGCTTCTTCGCGTTGGAATCCGCAATGGGCTCCATGAAAACCGGCGCCTTGACCTCGCCGTACGGCGCACCGGTCTCCGCATTCACATAGCGGCTCGCCCCGTAGAATCGCAGAGGCTCGCCGTCCACGATGCCCTCAAACGCATAATGGTCGATGTGAAGCGCAGTCTGCTGACCGCCGCGCAGACGCACAAACACCCGCTTCGCCGGAAAGATGTCGGACGGGATCGCGCAGCTCCACGTGCCCTTGTTCGTGATGGACGCAAAACCTCGCCAGTTTTTCCCGTCCAACGAAACCTCCATCGACATGGGATTCTTGCCGGTGTAATACGTAACCGCAACCGATGCCGACCCCTTGCTGAAGGTGCGTCCGCCGACATCGTGCGCATACACCACCTCAGAATCGGAGTATATGTTCCAGTGGCTCGTGTTGAACGAAGCCTTGTACCTGGAAAGAGGACGCGCATGATTCCTCGCGAAGCTCGCAAAAGCCGTGTCAAAGCGGTATACGTTTCCGAGCAGCGATTCGCCATGCCCGAGCGAAACGCCGCCGACCTCGGAATACTCCGGCTTCAGTTCGGAGAAGCGTCCCCCTTTGAAGGAGAACTCGCCTCTTCCGCGATAGTGTCCGAAGTGAAAGAAATCCTCATGCATCTCATTCGGATCTCCGGAAGTCATGTATGCCTGCTTGTACTCGTACCATCCGGCATCCGGCCCCTGCCGGTCAACGTTGACGTCGCGGTTGCCGCCGAGCATCAGCCCCTCGCCAACCTCACGCCCGACATACTCGAACCCGTACACGGTCGCGGCCTTAACCCTGTACTTCGCCGAGGTGCTGTTTACGACATCGTTTGAACCGTTCCCCGTCATGGTGAGAACGCCTGAGACTGCGTTCGGGAACTCGACGTCAACAGCGACAGCCACTGCGGAGACTAATGCCGCAGACAACATCATGGAAAATTTTCCGTTCATGGCAACAACCCCTTCCTTTTCAATCTATCAACTTATCTTCATTTCTTCATTATCGGCATGACGAATCTCTTGCCCTCTTCAATCGACCACTGAACCTGCCAGGTGCCGCCGTCGATCTGGTCTATCAGGATGAACGTCCAGATGTTCTCAGTCGGAACAAGGGCAAACCTTCCGACAGTGGCTTTCCTGCCCTTTGCAAGATCTTCATCGTTGATCACCATTGCACCGCGATGTCCATTGTCGATGGCATACTGAATCTGCCACATCTTCCCGGTGACGGTGTCAAGCTGGATGAAATTGTAGATGTTAGTCGTCTTGTAGAGCCTGTAATGGACGTCACCACCCGGGACGCTGTCCGCGCTGACCTTTCCAACCGGCGCCCAAAAGGCAAAAACAGACAGAAACAGGAAAAGACGCGCTCTCATCCAGCCGCCTAATTGCGATGTAATCTTTTGTTGACGCATATGACTGAACACACAGACACCCGCTGCCGCAGGAAACTCATTTGTGTGCGGAATTCTATCAAATCGCGGCCGTACGCACAACACGGCCAGCCGCAAACGCTTGGCTGGAAAGTTGCAATGTCTCGTGGCGCAGTTTCAGACAAGGGGAAACAATGCCGATCCACGAAGAAGAAAGGACACCGCCATCATCCCCATATGGACGGCCGCCATCCTTTTGTGTGCACCGCCATTCCTGTGTGGATGACCGCCGCCAGTCGGGCGGGAACAGCACCCACGACGTATGCGGATATGGTGTGGCGTGGGTGCATCGTCAATGGAAGTTTACCGAAAGTCTACTGCATTCCGATGAGCGCCAGAGGATTCTCGCGGCCAATGGCAATGCATTCGTCCATGGTGAGACCGATGCGGTCGCGAAGAAGCCGCATCATGGCAGCCATGGGCGTTGTGGCGCCGACAAGACAGTTGCGGGCCGGATTCCACAGAAGACCGTTCGGCTCAAGCCTGGCATGGGCGCCGCAGACGTCATACTCGCCCGGCGGCATCCCGGCAGGATACTGCGCATCCGACACCGCGATGAGCCGCTTGAGCGGTACGGCCCGCGTGTAGACCTTCAGCAGAGTGTCCGGCAGATGATGTCCGTCGGGAATGAACATTACGCTGGCGCGATCTTCGGCAAGAGCCGTGAATATGATGTTGCTGTGGCGGGGAATCATGTTTGGGATGCCGTTCCCAAGGTGCGTGAACGCCTTTGCTCCGGCTTCGATGCACGGGGCGACATCCTCCGGCGTCGCGGCCATCTGGTGTCCAAGCGAGACGGCAATGCCTTCGGACGAAAGCCGTTTGACGAACTCAGGCATCCCCGGCATCTCCGCCGCGACGGTGATCAGACGCACAATGCCGCCGCTGGCGTCCTGAAGACGTCCGAAGAGTTCAACGGATGGCTTCGCCACCCACTCGATCGGATGCGTACCCACTGCGCCAGGTTCAGCCGATATGAACGGCCCTTCAAGATGGATGCCGAGGATGTTGCGCTCGCATCTGGCGCTTTCCCTGCGAGCCTGCGCTATCGTGCGCAGCGTCTGCACCGACGTCTCCGGATTGCCGGTGATTACCGTAGGCAGATAACCGTCGGTGCCGTCCTGCTCAAGCCGCTCGGTGACGGCGATCACCTGCGCAACCGTAAGTCCAGGAGCGTTGAAATCAACGCCGCCGTACCCGTTGATCTGCAGATCAATCCATTTCTCTTTCATGGCATCGTCCTCCTTGCTGACACCCAACACCGCGTGTCAGCGGGCAATTATACCACAAACGCCCAATCGCAGGCCGGCGGCCCGAAGCAGCTCAACGGATACATTCCGGATGCGGACGGTACACTATCGCCGGATTGTTCGTGCGCAGGGAAAACGAATCTCCGGTCGCCCTGTTGAGCGTTCCGCTCCACAACGTCTTGAGCGAGACTCCGTCAAGTTTCCACTCCAACCCCTCAGATCCCATTTCCGTATCCGGAAATGGAGCAAACACGCTCACAGGCATTCCGGCATATGACGACCAGGATCGCCCCGGCGGAAGGAGCGGCTCGAACACTCCGCCATCCGTCACGATCGACACATCCGGCTTCAGCATTGCAAAATCCGCAAGATGGAATATGTTTCCGATCATATGGTCGTCGCGTTTGCCGGTGGCGCCGAGGATGACAATTCCGTCGCCGTCCTCAGATGATTTTGACATGACGTGCCGAAATGCCTTGCAGAGGTCGTTGGTGTCCTGTTCGCTGTCTATCACGAGCGGTATCCCAAGGGCGGCAAGCTCCTCCCGATCGCCGCCGCCAAGCGAATCACCGTCGCCGACTACGGCATCAGGCATTCGCCCAATGGCGACCGCAGTCCTCCAGGCGCCGTCACAGGCGACAAGCCTATCCGCCGTGCGCAGACATGAAAGCGGAATCTCATGCGTCGGCGCGGCACCCGATGCCAATATGGCAGTCACACGGCTCTCCCAGTGCGACTGCACATCGCCATGGCAACACTGCAAAACCAAGGCTTCATCTGCATGGTCTTTCCATGCGTGATGCGTCAACCCTGCTTGGCCTTCATCTGAAGCCAGGCTTCAATGAACGGCTGGATGTGTCCGTCCATCACACCGTTCACGTCGCTTGTCTCGTATTCCGTACGCAGATCCTTCACCATCGTGTACGGACAGAACACATACGAGCGTATCTGGCTGCCCCACCCGTTCTCGCTCTTCGCACCGTAGAAGCGATCCATCTCAGCCTTCTTCTGGTCTTCGTAGTATTCGTACAGCTGGGCGCGGAGCATGTTCATCGCCTTTTCCTTGTTCATGTGCTGCGAACGCTCCTTCTGGCAGGCCACAACGATTCCGGTTGGAAGATGCGTGAGACGCACTGCGGAATCCGTCTTGTTCACGTGCTGTCCGCCCGCACCGCCGCTGCGGTACGTATCTATGCGCAGATCCTCGTCCTTGATCTCCACGTCGATGTCATCGTTGATCTCCGCGACGGTCTCCATCGACGCGAAGGACGTCTGCCTGCGTTTGTTCGCGTCGAATGGCGATATGCGGACGAGACGGTGGATTCCGCGCTCCGCCTTCAGCATTCCGAACGAGTACGGTCCTTCTACGCGGAAGTAGACATCCTTAAGCCCCGCCTCTTCTCCAGGCTGGCTGTCGTACTCCTCTATCTTCCATCCCTGATCTTCCGCGTAGCGCTTGTACATCCGGTAGAGCATCGACACCCAGTCGCAGGCCTCTGTTCCGCCCTGTCCGGCATGGAGCTTTACGAACACGTTGCAGGCATCGAACTTGCCGCCGAGAAGCGACTGAAGCCGTATCTTTGAGAAGTAGCCGTCCGCCTTCGCGCACTCTGCGAGAGTGTCCTTTAGGGCATCCTGCTGAGCCTCGCCCTCCTCCATCTCGGCCAGTTCCAGCATTACGCCGGCATCCTCAACGGTCTTGACGAGCGCATCAAACGGCACGGTATACGCCCTCTCCGCATTCGTTGCGGCGATTACGTCCTTGGCCTTCGCCTGGTTCCCCCAGAAATCTGGATCCGCCTGCTGAGCCTCAAGTTCCGCGAGCCTCTTGCGGCGATCCTCTATGCCGATGTACTCCGACATCTCCGCCACGGACACCTTGAGCGCTCCCACCCGGTCACGCACGGCTTCAGTCTCAAGAAGCCTCTCTTTCGTTTCTTCAGCCATTCTACCTCTTCCAAGTTAAACCGTTGCGTATTCTACCACA
>CAYTWE010000008.1:0-63485 GCA_964440985.1 uncultured Lentisphaeraceae bacterium
AGTTCTACGCGCAGCAGGCCATCCAGAACGTCATGTTCGGCAAGTTCAAGAAGTTTGCGCCCGGCTACGCGAAGATGGTTCTCGGCTACTTCGGCAAGACGCCCGTCGCGCCCGATCCGGAGATCGTCAAGAAGGCTTCCGAGTTCATGGCGTCGAGCGACCTGAACAAGGCCTATTCGCAGCCGACCACGAAGACCGTGCTTGAGCTGAACGACGCCGATCCCACGAAGGGCCGCGCCGTCGCCGAGAAGGCGCTCAAGGATGCCGGTCTTCCCGTCACCGACGAGAACGTGTTCATCGCTGCGGCCTGCAAGGAGAAGGGCATTCTCTTCCTCAAGGATCCGTCCAAGGCCCCGATGGGCTGCCGCTTCGCTGAAGAGGCCAAGCCGGCGGCCGGCAACGGCGGTGCCGTCACGGTCACGATCAACGGCAAGGCGTACGGCGTGGAGATCAAGGGCGACGGCAAGGCTGTTGTGAACGGCAAGGCTGTCGACTTCACCGCCGAGGCAGGTCTCAAGGCCGCTCCGGCCGCTGCTGCGGCGCCCGCCGGCGGACAGGAGGTCAAGGCTCCGGTTCCCGGCATGGTGCTTCGCGTCACCGCGCAGAACGGACAGGATGTCGAGAAGGGCGATGAAATTCTCGTGATGGACGTCATGAAGATGGAGACGCCGATGACGGCTCCCTGCGCCGGCAAGGTCACGGTGCTCGTGGCCCCGACCGACAAGGTTTCGACCGGCGACGTGCTTGCGGTTGTCGCTTAACGGACAGAGGTAAATCCGAAAGGGAAAGCAAATGAAATACTTCATCACAGCCATTCTCGCGGCGGTCTGCGCATTCGGTGCGCAGGCCGACGGTGACTGGAAGACGACGCTCGGCAAGGTGAAGAACCTCTCCGGCGACACGGGCATCTCCGGTTTCATAAAGAAGGAGGCCCCCGCCTACATCACGGGCAATTTCGCCGACGCGGACCGTCCGGCCAAGCCCGACTTCTCCAAGCCCGGCGCATTGAACCGTGCGGACTTCGCGAACCGGAACGGCTTCTGGGTTGTGGACGATGTGCAGGCGAAGGCGCTTTCGACCGAGAAGCATCCCGTCAAGAAGGGCGACTGGATCGGCGGATACTTCGATGATCTTGGCGCGTTCGTGAAGGGACACAAGGTCGAGACGCTGTTCGGGATGTCCTATGGTCTCGGCCAGTTCATCATGATTCCCGTGTGCCTCATCCTGATGTATCTCGCCATCGTCAAGGGATTTGAGCCGCTGCTTCTTCTGCCGATCGGTTTCGGCGGACTGCTCGCCAACTGCCCGCTCTCCGGCATCACGATGCCGGCGATGATGCACGATGGCGTGATTTCGTTCCTTGCCAGCGGTCTCCCTGTGATGTCCAGCGGCATTGTCGAACCGGGCGGATTCCTCCACTACTTCTTCCGCTTCGGCATTGATACGGGCGTGTTCCCGATCATGATCTTCATGGGCGTGGGTGCGATGACCGACTTCGGCCCGCTGATTGCGAACCCGAAGTCCGCGCTCCTCGGTGGCGCTGCGCAGCTTGGCATCTTCTTTGCCCTGTTCGGCGCTCTCGGATGCGCTTCGCTCTTCGGCACCGACTTCTTCGCGGGCGTCGATCCGCTCAAGGCCGCCGCCTCCATCGGCATCATCGGCGGCGCTGACGGCCCGACGGCCATCTGGCTCACGTCCCGTCTCGCCCCGGATCTGCTCGGCGCGATTGCAGTGGCTGCATACTCCTACATGGCACTCGTGCCGATCATCCAGCCGCCGATCATGAAGCTTCTCACGACGAAGCAGGAGCGTCTCATCAAGATGCCCCAGCTCCGTGAGGTCACGAAGCTCGAGAAGATCTGCTTCCCGCTCGTGGTGCTCCTCCTCTGCGCCGTGCTTCTGCCGTCCGCAGTGCCGCTGATCGGCGCCCTCATGCTCGGCAACCTCGCCAAGGAGGTCGGTCCGTCGGTGTCGCGTATTGCGGACACAATGTCCAACGCCCTCATCAACATCGTGACGATCATGCTCGGCCTTTCGGTCGGCTCGAAGCTCGCCTGCGAGAAGTTCCTCTCCGGAACGACGCTTGCGATTCTCGCGCTTGGCCTTGTCGCGTTCTGCGTCGGCACGGGCGGTGGCGTGGTCATGGCGAAGATCATGAACCTGTTCTCGAAGGAGAAGATCAACCCGTTGATCGGCTCGGCCGGCGTCTCCGCCGTCCCGATGGCGGCGCGCGTCTCGAACAAGGTCGCGCTCTCCGAAGACCCGACGAACTATGTGCTCATGCAGGCGATGGGTCCGAACGTCTCCGGCGTGATCGGCTCCGCCGTCGTGGCTGGCGTTCTCTACACGCTCTGCCGCTAAGGATGGGCTGATGGAAACAAGGGCGGGCGGCGTGAAAGCCGTCCGCCTTTGTTTTTGAAGGGGCGGCCGCAATCCCCCGACGTGAAGCCGAGCCGTCGAAATTTGCGTTCGATGTGGAATTATGGTATTCTACGCACTTAATTTTTTACGAAGAAAGGCATCAGAAGAGAATGAAAGTTGAACAGAAGGCCGAGAAGAATCCTTGCGTTGTGAGCCTGACCGTGAAGGCGGATGCGGACGAGATAAAGGGCGTGACGAAGAAAGTCCTCAACGAGTTTGTCCGTGAGGCGCAGATCCCCGGTTTCCGCAAGGGCAAGGCGCCTGTGGATCTGATCCGCAAGAACTTCGGCGGCGAACTGAAGCGCGAGACGGAGAGCGCCTGCTTCCGCGAGTTCTACCCCAAGGGTGTCGATGAATCGAAGCTCAAGGTCATTGCGCTCGAAGGCGTGACGGAGATGAAGGTTGATGACGCTGACGGCATGGAGTTCACCGCTCTTGTCGAGATTCGCCCCGAATACAAGTTGCCGAAGTACAAGGGACTTGCGATTGACAGCAAGGACACGAAGGTCGAGGATTCCGCCGTCGAAGAGCGCGTTGAGGATATGCGCAAGATGTTCGCCAAGTTCGAGGATGCGAAGGATGGCGCAACGATCGGCGACGGGGATTTTGTGCAGTTCGACTACAAGGGTACGCTTGACGGCAAGCCGCTTGTGGAGGTCGTTCCTGACCAGAAGGCGATCTGCGAGGCGACGGGCTTCTGGACGCAGATTGAGGAGGGGCGCTTCGTTCCGGAGATCCTCAATGCCCTCAAGGGGATGAAGGCCGGCGAGGAGAAGAAGGCGATCGAGGTGAGCTTCCCGGCAGAGGCGGCGCCTGAGGCGCTGAAGGGCAAGAAGGCGGTCTACGACATCAAGGTCACGATGTTCCGCAGCCGGATTCTCCCTGACGATGCAGGTCTCGTCGAGTCCGCAAAGGCCGAAAGCATGGACAAGCTTCGCGCCGACATCCGTGAGCGTCTTGAGAAGCAGGCGACCGAGACGGAACTCAACCGCCGCAGGAATCTTGCGATCGAGCTTCTTCTCAAGAAGGCCGACTTTGAAGTTCCGCCGTCGCTTGTCCAGCGTCAGACCGAGGCGTATCTCGGCCAGCTTGCGCAGCAGATGCAGTATGCGGGCGTGACCAGCGACTACATCGAGAAGAACCGCGACAAGATTCTGCAGGATGCGAAGGATCATGCGGAGAAGCAGGTGCGCCTGTCGTACATGCTCATCGACATCGCGGAGGCGGAGAAGATCGAAGTCGATGAGAAGGACGAGGACAAGAAGGATCAGGCCCGCGCCGAAAAGACGCTCGACTTCATCCTCTCTGAAGCCAAGAAGTGAGCTTTCCGTTCGCTTGAATGCAAGGTGAATCGCCCATGAAGAAGGGAAACATCGCCAGTTCATATCTTGTTCCCATGGTCGTCGAGCAGACGAGCCGTGGCGAGCGCAGCTATGACATCTATTCGCGTCTTCTGCAGGATCGCATCGTCCTGCTTGGCGGTGAGGTCACGGACGAGTCCGCGAACCTCATCGTCGCGCAGCTGCTTTTCCTGCAGTCGCAGGACGCGAAGAAGACGATCAGCATGTACATCAATTCGCCGGGCGGCAGCGTGACGGCCGGGCTTGCGATCTACGATACGATGCAGTTCATCTCGTGTCCGGTGGCGACATATTGCATAGGGCAGGCGGCGTCGATGGGGGCGGTGCTTCTTACGGCGGGCGCGAAGGGCAAGCGCTTTGCGCTTCCGAACGCCCGCATAATGATACACCAGCCGCTTGGCGGCGCTGAGGGCAGGGCGAGCGACATCGAGATTACGGCGAAGGAGATACTCCGTCTCAAGGAGCGGCTGAACCGCATACTTGCAGACCACTCCGGCAAGTCCTACGAGGACATCGTCAGGGATACGGATCGCGACTACTTCATGAGCGCATCTGAGGCCGCCGAGTACGGTCTCATCGATAGCGTTGTCTCCCCCAAGAACCGTTGACGGTACGCAAATGGCGAACAGATCATCAAAGTTGATCCGATGCAGCTTCTGCAAACGGGATTCACGTGAGACGTTGGTGTTTCCGGGTCCGGACGGCGCGAACATCTGCGCCGACTGCGCGAAGGAGATAACCAAGGCGGTGGAGAGCGCTGAAAGGGTGATGGCGGCGGACAGAAAGGTGGAGCTTCCGGTGCTTGGCCCGGTGCCGACGCCGAAAGAGATCAAGGCCTTTCTCGACAGCTACGTGATTGGGCACGATGAGACGAAGCGCGTCCTGTCCGTCGCCGTCCACAACCACTATCGCAGACTTGAGCAGAAGGAGAACGCGGTCGCCTCCGGAAAGAAGGCGGGCGGCAAAGCGGCGGCCTCCGAGTTTGATGATGTGGAGATAGAGAAGTCCAACATACTTCTCATCGGCCCGACAGGCACGGGCAAGACGCTTTTTGCGAAGACGCTTGCGCGTATGCTGAAGGTTCCGTACGCGATCGGCGATGCGACTACGCTGACCGAGGCCGGATACGTCGGCGAGGATGTGGAAAACCTCGTGCGCTACCTCCTTCAGAACGCAGGCGGTGACGTGGCGCTTGCGAGCCGTGGCATCATATATGTGGATGAGATCGACAAGATTGCATCCAAGACGGACAACGTGTCCATAACCCGCGACGTCTCCGGCGAGGGTGTGCAGCAGGCTCTCCTCAAGATAATAGAGGGAACGGTGTGCCGCATACCGCCGAAAGGCGGACGCAAGCACCCGGATCAGGAGTACATCGAGGTCGATACCTCCAACATCCTCTTCATCTGTGGCGGCGCATTCGTGGGCCTTGACCGGATAATCGGTGAACGTACGGGAAAGCGGACGATCGGCTACGGTGCGGATGATGCAGGGGATGCCGCGGAGGCGCCAAAAGCGGCGTCTGAGGCTCTTGATGTGCGTCCGGAGGATTTGGTCAAGTTCGGGTTGATTCCAGAATTCACGGGACGTCTGCCTGTGATTACGGCGATGCGCGAATTGACGGAAGATCAGCTGGTGAAGGTGCTGACCGAGCCGAAGAACTGCCTTGTGAAGCAGTACAGGAAGCTGCTGGCGATGGACGGCGTGGATCTGTCGTTCGAGCCTGCGGCGCTTCGCGAACTCGCCAAGGACGCCATCGTCCGCAAGACAGGTGCGCGAGGCCTTCGCGCGGCGATGGAGCGTGTGATGACTGACATCATGTACGAGGCGCCTGGCGGCAAGCCCGGGACAAAGGTCGTGATTACGGCCGAAATGGTCAAGGAGAAGCTGAAGTGACGGTCACGCTGCTGAAATCGAAGCTTCACCGCATACGGGTGACGGAGGCGAAGCTCGACTATACTGGTTCCCTCACCATCGACGAAGATCTGATGGATGCCGTCGGCATCCTGAACTACGAGAAGCTTCTTGTTGCCAACGTCGATAACGGGGAGCGCTTCGAGACGTATGCGATTCGCGGTCCGCGTGGTTCCGGCGTGTGCTGTCTGAACGGAGCCGCTGCGCACAAGGGCAAGGTCGGCGATCTGCTGATCGTGATGACGTGGGCGCAGGTGCCGGAGGACGAGGCCAGAGGGTTTGTCCCGAAGGTTGGCGTAATCGGCGACGGCAACCGTCTTGTCTGAGCGGAAGCGACCGGCTGTCTTCTCGCATCGTTGCGTCCCTGCGTTGAAGACGCCTTCCGCGCAGGCCGATCGATCTCCGATCACTTTTCGATCCGCACAGAGGCGGATTCGGTGACGATCCGCTCGTTGCCGTTGATGATCTTGTTGCCTTTCAGCACAACGTTCTCCGCGCTTCTCGCCCATACAAGCGGAAGCGTGAAGTTCTCGAATACGTTGCTCTCCACAAGTATGTTTCTGTGGTAGCGTTCCCTCTGCGCCTTGAGGTCATGCACCGCAGGCTCTATCTGGATCATGCCGCGCCCAGACTTGAAGCCGCAGTGCCTGAACACGTTGTTCTTCACGAGCACATCCCGGCACGCTCCGGACTCGTACCAGTCCCACGCATCGCCGGCAAGGTAGATGGGCTGCCCCGCAACGTTCTCGAAAAGGTTGTCCGTGCACACGATCCTGCCGGGTGTGGTGAAGAGCGTGGCTCTTGGCGACGAGTTGCGCACCACGTTCTTCCGGAAGCATACGTTTGGCTGCCAGTCGGCATTCTCCACTGCGTCGCCGACTCCGTATTCGCCTGGAACGTCGCCGGCGAGCTTCAGTTCCACCGTGTCATGCGCGGTCATCGTGACGGAGGCCACCTTCATCTCCGCACCAGGCTCGAACGTCGCCCCCTTGATGAACCGCAGCGTCTCACCGGCGCGGAACGTCTCGAACCCGACGGACTGCACGTGCATGTATTTGCATATGATTGAGTCCGTCCCCTTCCTGTCCACAATCCTGAGGCTTGTCGAATGTACGTTGATGGCATCGTCCACCATGCCCTCGAAGAGGCAGTTCTCGACGATTACGTCCCCCTTGCAGTTGGAGAAGTGCGTGGCGTCCGCCTGCAGGGCAAGCGCTCTGTCGCCGCGTGTGCGCCATCCGTCTATCCGCACATCTCCGCTGCGCTGGGCGATGAATCCCATGCCCGCCGACGCGAATGCGCCGCATCCCGTGAAGGTTGTGCTCTCCGCACGGTAGAGCAGCACACACGGATTGGGACGGTACGGACTGCGCGTCATCGCTATCGTTCCGTCAGGCATTCCGAAGTTCATGTCAATCGAGCCGTCCCACCTCGTCGTGCCGATGTAGGCTTTCGTCTTCGCATCGAACATCTCGCACATTACCTGCCGTTCGCGCCATCCTGTCCCTGTGGCGTAGATTGTGCGTCCGTCAAGTTCGTATGTGTAGGCGGTGTCGCACTGCGTCAGTTTGCCGCCCTTGAGTGTCCAGATGGAGAAGAACGGTCTAAGGTAGTCGAACATGACGTTTTCGATGCGCACGTCTTTCGTGTCCATCAGCATGAACGCGATTCCCTCGCCGTCGCACACGAAGCGGGCGGAGCCTTGTGCGCAGCGTACCGTCAGGTTGCTGACCCCGCACACCGGCACGAATATTCGCCTTGGACGCGGGTTGTCGTGGTTTGATACCCATATGTCGCTCTCGACTGGCGACGCGAACCGGTAGTCACCAGGTTCAAGCGAAATCGTTCCGCCGCCGGCGGCGCGCACCTTTGCGACAGCCGCAGTGAACTCCGCCGTCATATCGGTTTCGCGCTTGGGTGCGAGCCTTATCTCCGCCGCAAGGCATCCCGCCGCCGCCGCGGCCATTGCCGCACATATCGTTTTTGCTTTCATTTCCAACGCTCCTGAATTTTGTCCGGATCTCCGTTTGCCGCCGCTGCGCACCATGCTGTGCAGCGGCTGTGACCGGCAACACTGCGTATGCCGCCGGAGTATATCAGAAAGTCCTTCTCAACGCAAAGAACGTCATGCTAATTTTCCGCTTGTTTTCGCAAGTGGTTAGTGATAAACTACCGACACTTTTTTGGGGGGATTGTACCCATGAAGAGGTGATACGCATGATGTTAAGAAAAAATCTTCATGTCGTTGCGCTTGCGGCGACGATGGTGACGCTTGGTGTACAGGCGTCATTGGTGTCGTCCAATGACGTAATCGGGGCTGTCACCGCGTGGACTTCCGCAAACGGCTCGACGTTCTCCAACGGCGGTGCGCCCGTCTCGGCGAGGGCTGTCCGCTCTGACGACGGCAAGACCGTGCTCTACTGGATTGTCTCGCTGTCCGACGGCCGCGCCGTGATAGCGTCCCCAGACAGCGACCTCGACCTTGTTGTCGCAATCGTGGACAACCTTGACGCCAACGGCAACTTCCCCGACGGACATCCTCTGCCCGATATCCTGAAGAGGGATATGGCAAACCGTCTCGCGGTGATTTCGCAGCGCAATGCGACGGCATCTTCCGGAGCCGTCCGCCGTTCCCTGTCGGCATCCCCGCTGTCGGCGTCTTCGACGTTGCCGTCTGACGTTATCGAATCAATGGCGTCGGCGAATGCGCAGTGGGCGAAGTATGGCGTGGGCGGAGCGAAGCCTGCAATCCAGACCCGTGCGGCGATGCTCATCGGCGAGGACGAAAGCCCGTATGTGCGCCGTATTGTGGACGGCTTTGAGAACGGCGGACGCTACACGCACTGGAATCAGGGCGCGGTGGGCGGAAGCCCGTGCTACAACAAGTTCACTCCGCAGAACGCCGTTTGCGGATGCGTTGCCACGGCAGGCTCCGCGCTTCTTCAGTTCTTCAACTGCACCAATGATGTCGGTGCAGTGTCCGGCAACCCCACCTACGGCGTAAACGGCGAGGCTGTGTCTGCCCCCTACAACGTAACGAAGCCTGGAGCAATCGACTGGTCGATTCTTCCGAAGTCCTACGGCGGTGCGAGGGAGGGTAGCGACACCCTTGACGATGCCGGGCGCAATCTGCTTGGACGTGTCGCCTTCAACATGGGTGTGCTGGTTGACATGGGATGGGACATCAAAGGCCCCGGAACGGAATCCGGCGCCGTGCTGGCGCGTATCGTCGGGGCTCTCAAGGCGCATGGATTCGAAACTGCGCGTCACGTTGAATTTGATGTTCAGGATCAGGCCAGGAACACTCAGCAGTTCGCCAAGACGATATATGCCCAGTTGTGGTGCGGTGCGCCGGTGGCTCTCGGCATACGCGGCAGCGGCGGACACGCAGTCATCGCCTGCGGCTACGCCCGCGACCCGGACGGCGACGAATTCTGCCGTGTGTTCATGGGTTGGGGCGGCGGTTCAGATGCCTGGTACAAGCTGCCGTCCGTAAGTTCGTTCAGCATAGTGACCGATGCCATCACGATGATTGGCTATCAGGATGACGCCGTTGTGCCGGTCTATGGTTCGGCCAACATCCCCGGCGTGGATCTGACCGTTCCGGGCTATGTGACCAACGGCGTTGCAGTGACGGCTCCTGTGAACGCCAACGGCTATTTTGGCGTACGCGTTCCGCCGTCGATGTCGGAGCTGAAGATTGCGTATGCGCCACGCGGCAAATCCGCCGACATCAATCCGTTCGATTCTACCGTGCTGGCCGACGAGACGTCGGATCTTGAAAGTCTGGAAGGTGCGATTCCAGATGAAATCAACATGTCCATCCTCAACATGGATGTCCGCTATACGCTTGAGGCCGCCAAGACCGCAGCGCTTCGCGACGGAAAGGCGATTCTCATGGTCAGCGGTCAGGCGGGCGGCGAACGCTCGAACGCCCTGATGGAATACATCTACTGGTTGGACGATACGACCGACATCTCTAACCGGTTTGTGCTTGTGTACAACAACGTGAAGTCCACCGAGGCAAACAGGCCGGACGGCGATCCGTCGATAGGCGTGTTCGACCCCAACGTGTTTGAGCCTGACGGACGCTGGACGGAATCCAACGGTCGGCTTGCTTACGAGAACTTCATACTTTCCGATGAAACGTATGAGACAGGCGATGTCGTGTATTCGTTCTCGGCGACGAATACGGTTGCGATCTCGAATGCTGTTCCGGCGCTTGTCGAGACGGGATACGATTCCTATCTGCGCCGGACATCCGGCATATCGGTCACCGTCACTGGCGTTGATCTTGCTTCGGAGAGCAATGCGGCGTACGAGATCGGCACAGTCAGCCCCAGCTACGGTGCGAACGGAAACGCCTGGACGAACGGCGAGACTGTTGTGTTCACCGCGCCGTCCGCCGTCACGAACGACACTGCGGGGACGATTGTGACGTGTCTTGGCTGGACGACGAACGCCGTTCCCGACACAGGAGTCTCCTCAAACTACAACGAGGGTGTAGAGGCGGAACTTCAGCTCTTTGCGGATGACAATGTGGTTCTGACGTGGGTGTGGAAGGTCTCGCACTACCGCGTCACTGCGAAGGCGTACGCAAACGGTGACGATGTCGCCGGCGCGGTGACCCCGGCGGAAGTATGGGTTGAAGTCGGTGATTACGTCACCATCAAGGCGGATGACAATGCCAATTCCTGCGGATTCAAGGGATGGGACATCCTCAGCAAGACGACAGGCGGTTATTGGGACATTGCAGTGACCGGTGGCGATTCGAGGCTGTTAGACGTGAACGGAACGGCGATCACATTTGCCGTGGATGAACCTGTGGAGGTGCTTGCGGAGTACCGCGAGGGGGTGACCCCGCCGGAGACCCGCACCTATACGTTCACGCTCAAGGCGTCGCCGGAGGGGATGCAGACGGAACTGCCGCCTCCAGTCGGATTTGAGTGGGGCGAGAACATGAGCTACTCGTATGCCGCGAAGTTCAAGCCGGGTGCAGCGTCCTACACAGACTCCACGGGTGGCGTGTGGGTCTGTGCCGGATGGATAACAGACAGCAGTTTGGGCGTGGAGACGAATCTCGTTCAGGAGCTTATGGCCTACACGCTTGGCGAAATCACCTGTCTGTGGGAACCAAAGGTCGAGACCGTTGTGCTTGACGAAATTTCGATTACGGGCGTTTCGCAGATGGCTGACGGCAACTGGATCGTTACGGTGTCTGGCGCGGTGGTTGGCGGGTGGTATTGGCTCTACGCAACGGATGATCTGGCGGAGTTCGCGGGCGAAGAGAGTGCATGGACGCAGGTCGCGGGGCTTGCCCAGTCTGCCGACGGCGATGAAAACCCCAAGCAGGCAACGGAGGGCGGCGACATATCGTTCAAGGTCGAACCGGGTGACGGCAAGCTCTTCTGGCGAGCCAGGGCAACTGTTTCGGAGGACGGAGACCAGTGAGATCATTTGTTGCGATAGCTGTGTTCAGCGCGATGTGCGGCCTGATTTCCGGCTGCGGCTGCTCGAAGGAGAAGCCGCAGTCTGGTGGCGTTCCGGAGAGAATGAAGGATGCCGCCTACACGAATGCGCTCGTTACGCTGCACGGCGAGAAGAAGGCGGTGGCAGGCCGGATTGCCGCCATCAAGGCGAAGATCGCCGCGCTCGGAGAGAATGCCGAGAAGAGCGCGGAGTATGTCGATTTGACGAATCAGCTTGCAAGATGCGAGGCTGAAGCGGCGGGCATCCGCAAGGAAGCCCTCATGACGGTACGGGCGCGGATTCTCAAGGAGCAGTCCGCCAAGAAAGGTGATTTGAGCAAATGAAAAAGGTTGCATACATGAAAAAGAACGCACTCAGGTTCATCGCAGCGGCGATGATGTTCGTTGCAGGTACGGCAATGGCCGCCAAGGATACGGTTGGCGCCATAAGGTCGATTGATCCATGCGACGAGGCGGGCAATGTCATATCAGCCGGTTCGATGGCGACTGCGAAGAGCGTTGGCGAATCTGTATACTTCCGGATTCGGCTCGAGAACCACAACAGCGCGTCTATCTGGTCGTCTTATCAGGCCTCATCGGGCGCAGGGGAAGGCTATCTCCGCAATCCGTGGCGCTTCGAGTATTTCATCAATGATCCTGTCGCCGCCGCCAGCGCGTGGGCCGCAACACCCCCAAAGGTCGGCGTGATGGTGAGTGGACGCATGACGTACGCGGACATCCTCTATGTGGGTGAACCAGAAGACAATAAACCGTGGTTCACAGATATCGTCTGCTCGTACAAGGTTCAGCCAGGTGACATTGCGCTGCCGATGCTTCTCGCCAACAGCATGGGCGAGGAGGCGGCCAACAGTGATACGACGGAGTACTATCTTGGCAATGTCAAGGGAATGGCCTCGCAGTGGAGCCTTAAGTCGTACACGTACATGAGCACCGGAAGTGACTATGAGGTGTTGTCAACCAACACCTGCTGCTTCAAGTATGGGGAATACGGCACGTTCAACGATTCCATCAGCATAGCAAATGCAGGGCTAAACAGCAACACGAAGGACTACAACCTGTTCAATGCTGGTCTCTTCCTGATGACGATTGACTTTGACGACAGCGAAAAGTATGACGAAGAGGAAGGAATCTGGCGAGCGGTCAACGAGGGTGGCACAAGCACCCTTCCGAGCGTTCCTTCGCTGAAGATCCCTGGCGAGGTCGCCTCCGACTATCAGGGCGCGGTCTATCTTTGGACGGACAATTCAAATTCTGTCGTGCTTGCCGGCGCCCAGTACCTTGTGGGTTCGAACCTCGTGCAGAAGCTGATCATTGACGGCACGCCCGATAGCCTTAAGTTTCAGTTGCGCGGCGTGAAGAATGGCACTTCGACCGACATTTATCTCTCTTCGACAACGAACCTCATTGCGAGCGCGAGCGGTAGACCTGTCACGAACTGCGTGAAGCGCACCGTCAAGTGCATTGATCCGCTTCCTCCGACGGTGTCCGTGCAGGTCGGCGGGCAGGACGCGAACCAGACTCTCAACGCCACTGCGAACTACACGACGCCAAAGTCCTTCAACATCTACCTCTCGCAGACGTATGCGACCGATGTGACCGTCAACCTCAAGTACACGCTGAACGGCGAAGATGTCTCTCCGTCGGAGCTCATAGCGATTTCCGACGATCAGGAGTACGGCTACCAGTCCACGACGCTTCCGACATCCGTCACCATCCCGGCCGGCAGGAACAACTCCACCGACTTCACGGGAATGCCTGCAACTCCGAGGGCGCTCTTTGTGCTTGGCGCGAAGTCGAAAAACGGTGACGAGATAGTTATCACGCCTGAGATAGCCGATGCGACCGCTGCTGCGTACTTCAGCAACGTCAAGTCCATCAAACTCACCGTCAAGGGCATGTCCCCTGTCGTAGAGGAGATAAACGACTTCCTGCCGAAGGACATCGAATCGTCCGAGACTGATTCGCCAATCGTCGTACGCGGCGGTGTGCAGTCCATTCTCAAGATCAAGGTGAGCGACTCCTACCGCAACATGCTTGGCCTTACCGGTGATAGCCACTACACGGTAAATCTGTCCTGCGAGGGTTCTGCGCTTGTTCCCGGCGGCATAACGAAGGATGCCGACGGCAATTGGCTTGTGCCGGAGGATGACGGATGTCTGTATGTCCCCGTCACATTCCCGATTCCTGCCTCTGACAGGAATATGCTCACGACGCTTTCGGTCATGAATGCGGAAGGTCTTGAGTCAAAGCCGGCGACACGCATCTACGTGATGGTGAAGCCGCCGAAGAATGTCGTTGCGACAATCGGCGAAGTGCGCGTCGGTGAAGGATCTGTGAATCCGGTCACATTCACGCTTTCCGAGATTCCGTCGGCGACTTCGCTGTACGCCTACCTCGAACCTGCGAACGATGCGGCGAAGAACCTTTCCTATGCGCCGTTCTTCGTCACAAACACCGTCGATGAGGCTGCCCGCGGCTCTGCCGGACAGGGCGTTGCGTTCGGAACGGGTGAATTGACGGCCATCTCCGACACGCTCATCAGCGGCAACGGCCTTAAGTTCTTCGACAACCACTCCGACCACTTCGTGTACAACATACGCCTTTGCGCAACCCCGGTATGGGATCCGTCGGCACGTATCATGGAGTTCACCGAAGGCCAGCTTATTGTTGACGTCACCAACAACACCCCCGTGATTACGCAGGTGCTCGCAAAGAACAATAGCACAGGTCTGGATAAGCTCACAACATCGACCATTGTGATGAGCGTCAGCGATCCGATGCGCACGTTCCGTGTGAGCCAGCTTGCCGATGTGGATCTTGACAAGAACGGCACAGACGCAGATCAGATAGTCTATTCGTGGGAGGTGTATCTCAAGGACACGAACACCGGTTCCTATCCGACTATTCCTAACGTCGTGTTCTACACCGTTGGTCTTGACAGCTCGCTGAACATGGTGGATGTGTTCGGAACAGACCAGCTTACGTCCGACAACTGCGGTTTGTACAAGTTCTCTGTCCGTGCGCAGGACAAGGATATGCGCAAGGCGAAGCCTGAGTACTTCTACAACGAGGGCGGCGTATGGAAATACGACCCGATGAAGGGATTGGATACCGGCGGCGCAGTCTTTCCCGCGTATCCTGAAGGCGATGCGCTCAATCCCGGCAATGATTGGGGCAATGCATATGTGTTCGAGCTGCAGATAGACGAGAACCCGTATGTGGAAACAAATCCGTTCGGTACGTTCACCACCGATACCGACGGCACGCCGATATTCACCGAAAATGACATCCTCGCCGGTGAGGACATGGGCTTCACGGTCGCCCTCAATGCGAAGCCCGGCATCTCCGGCTTTGGCGGAATCCCCGTTGAAGTCGTCATTGAACCGGTCGACGCCGATGGCAATGTTGTCCCCGCCAACACCGATGTGGCGCCTGGAATTTCCCGGACTTCGTTCTCGTTTACGGCATCGAGCTACTCCAATCGTTTTGACTTCACTGAATTTGACGGCACCTGGATGGGACGCGGCCTCGTCAGAAAGCCGCAGCGCTACCGCTTGACTGCAACCGTCACATCCAATGCGGCAAGCCCGAGCGGAACTCCGTGGAATGAGCTTTATACACCTGCGGTCAGCTACTTCCGCCTCCAGAACTCCGCACCGACCGTGACGGTCGATCCGGACTACGAAGGACAGGACAGCGAAACGAACGCCATGATTGGCGTCACGTATGCGCCGAACGAGCATTTCAACTTCCGTTGGTATGTCAGCGATGTCGCCGGCGACCTTGTCTACTCCGAGCATGGAACATCCAACCTCATCGTAACCTGCTCCGTCATCGGTGGCTATGAGGTCGGCGTCGTCACGAACGAAAGCTCTGGCGTCTTCAGTGTCTGGTTCGAGAAGCCCGGCATCAACAAGATCAAGATTACGGCGACTGACAAGGATGGCGATACCGGCAACAGCAAGGTTGTCTGGTTCTATGTTGAGCCTTCGAAGAACGTCTTCCTCTATCCGTATGGTCCGTCGAGGGCGGCTGTGGATAGCGACGCAATCGCGAAGTATCTCGACCAGCCCGGTCGCGGTGTTGGTCGCGTCTGGTCGGACGGCAACTTTGGCTCAATCAACTCGTTCCGCCATTCTTGGACGTACAGCGTCAGTTTGCGCACAGCGGCTATCTACGGCGAGGGATACGCAGCGGGCGAGACCGACAACTCGACATCCGTAGGAAAGTCCTCTGCGCCGAACCAGTCCGGCAACGGAACGGACGAGCCGCACTACACGAACGCAAGCGTGTACGACAGCTTCTTCTACCGCTGGTTCAAACTTGAACCTGGCAAGGGCGGCTCCGACTCGAGTACAGGCTCCTCAACTGAAGCGTCATGGACGGCGGGTTCTCCAGCCCCTGGCAAGACAAGCGACACCACGCTCACCCTTCCGACGATTGAGACGAACTATACATATCCTGACTCGTTGGCGCTGGCCATCTTCTCCCGCGAGAAGTATGTCGCTGACAACATGGGCGACATCAACGGCGACGGCATTCCGGACGTGTTCGCAATCCGCACCTGGACGAGCGACTCTGGCGAGAGCAAGCGTCTTTGCGAAATCGTCAGCGGCGGCTCTATCTCCGGTGATGGCGGCGAAGGCGGAGAGACTGGCTCCGATGTCGATCTTGTCGACATTGCCGGCTATAACGGCGACAACGATTTCTTCCCGGCGGCGGCGGGTTCTTCGAATCCGCTGAAGCCCATGATCACCGACTGGAGCGCGGGAGCCGCATTCGACGCACTCTACGAGATTCGCGGAATGCATTTGGGCCTCAACGAGCCTGGCGTCTCCGAGTACGATCTCAGCGAAGCCGAGAGGTTTGCGCTGCTTGCGGACTACGCAGCTGCCGGAAATGCAATCACTGGTGTAGAGGCGGATGACTACGCGGCAGCGACGAACTGGGCTGTATCCGTGAAGTGGACGCCTGAAGCGTGGCAGGAAGGCTCCGAAGGGGCCGGCCGCCGTCTCAACCCGGCAAAGGCCGATACGGATGACGACGGCTTTGACGATGGCTGGGAGTACTACTTCTGGTACTATGCCAAGGTCGGAGCTGTCACGAACGGCGTGTGGGGACGCCTTGAAGGGCGCAGGTTCTCCCTCACCGCTCCGGCAACGGGAACGCGCATCCTGCCGGAGGAGATTGCCGAGGCGTTTGACCCGCTCGTCAGGGCATCCATCGGCCGCGACTTCGACAATGACGGTCTCACCGACCTTGAGGAATATGTGCTTGGCACGAATCCGATAGATTGGGATTCCGATGGCGACGGCATGAGCGATCTCTATGAGGTCTTGAACGGACTTGATCCGCTCAATGCATCCGATGGAAGCGGCAATCCCGATTGTGATTTCATGGCACGCTGCGATTATGCGGAGGATACGTTTACGGTGTTCACCTTCGCGAACGGCGAGATGTTCGGTTTGCCAACGAAGTCGACTCCTTCCTTCAACGTCGAGCCGATAGCCACGGTCACCAACGTGTACAGGGTCGTCGTCAAGACGGAGACGCCCGATGGCATCGTTCTTGAGACGTATTTCGCTGTTGCACCAGCCGAATACGACGGCATGGCACTGACGGCTGATGCCGTGTGCTTCACAACAGTCACCGAGGGAGATGTGCTGTATCTCGCAAGCATGGCCACGGTCACACTGTCGGCAGGAACGCCGGTGGATAGCGTGTCGGACGGGGAAGAGGCCATTGCGCTTATCGAGCGCTACTACAGGGCTGACATGGTTGTTGGAGCGAAGACAGAGCCAATCTGGTTTGCGGTGAAGCCTGCGGTTGTGGCGAATGTCGCGCTTGGAGTCTTCCAGCTTGCGACGGATACCCCCGGATTTGCCACCTACGAGCATACGAATCCGACGAATGCCGCCGAGGTCACGCAGTATCTTGGTGAACCCAGGGTGTTCGCCGCCGGTACGCTGATCAAGTCTGTGGCCAATGCGCCGGTGAACATGAGCATGGTGAACGTGAGCAAGTTCGTGACCGGTATGGGAGGTGCGACTGGCGGCTTTACCTGGCGCAACCCCAAGACGCTTGAAAGCGAGTCCGTAAAGATGGCTCTCCCGCTCTTCAACTACGGCGGCGATGGCGTCACCTATGTGCCGTGCGGAACAAATGCGGAGCATTATGCGCTTGCGCCGGTCGTCGAGGATGAGGACAAGGGACTTACCCGCTATCCGATTGTGAAGGTCGAAAAGGGCCATAAGGTCACGCTCATCCACAATCAGGTGTTCAGCCAGTACGGTTTCGATCCGCGTGTTGCGTGGAACATCAACGAAAACGGCTATGTGGATGTCCGTTGGCAGCCGACGGCAGTTGGTGAATCCGGCGTTGAGGAGAGCATCAGCGGCGGTGTCGGAGATGCCGGTCTCGCCGTCAACACAGTTCCGTACACGTCACGCGACGAATATCTCGTGATGCAGTACCGCCAGCAGCTCCGCAAGATCGATGCGGGCGGCATCAGATCTGCGACCGAGTCCCTGCTCCATGGTGGCGATGCGTATCTCGTGTTGGATGCGACAACTCCTGTCACGGCAACCTACCTTGAATTTGCCACGACATATCCGAACCTTCCGGTCTCGTTCGTGCGTGAGCAGTATGCGTCCAGAAACGAGGTCTCACCGTTCGACAACTCGACAAACAAGGCGGTTGTCGCCTACTGGACATATCTTGAGGTCGAGAAGGACATCCATGGTGCGGACACCGACTATGACGGCATTCCGGACGGATGGGAACTCTACGTCAACTCGGATCCGAACAACCATGATGACGCAAAGATGAACAGTGGCTGGGCCGATGACGGCGACAAGCTTACGTTGCTCGCCGAGTACGCGGGTGTTGATACCTGCAACGCCTACACCAACCGCTTTGACCTCTCCGGAAAGCTCATATATCCTGAGGTCGAGACGATAACGAAGAACCATCCCGGCAAGCTGACGGGCTGGTGGAACAAGTTCTTCCCGACGAATCCGTACGACATGGATACCGATGGTGACGGGGTGATGGACGATGCTGAAGGCGCGTCATCCTGGAGCGCCGCGTTCTATGTAGGACGCAACGAATACGACGGCACTGCATTCTCGTTCATCTACGGCACGGATGAGAACGCAGAGGAATACGCAAAGGACGGCAAGACGACCTGTTTCCGCGGCGGCGGTCTCAATCCGTGCACTGTCGATACGGACGGCGATCTCCTGCCTGATGCGTGGGAAATGCAGTTCGCCGGTGTCGTATTCAAGGATGGTGCGCCACTGAATAATGCCAAATACAGTGCAGGCGATCTTGCGACGCTCACGATGGTGGACGGCAAGCAGGCTGCAGTCTCCGAGACGGGATGCGAAATCCGTGGTGGCATGGACGGCACATGGAAGGGCGATGCGTGTCTCGACTTCGACCATGACGGTCTCGTCAACTGTCAGGAGTATCTGGTGCAGTCCCTGCGCCACCTTCGCTACGACGATCCGTATACGCCTCTGATGGGTGTAAATCCCGCTACAAAGGAATTCGTGAGGTTCCTGCCGTTCTGCGCATGGGATGGCGAGGCGTTCCACAAGCGCTGCCTTGAAAGCGGCTTCACGGGGCTTCCTTCCTGGAAGTTTGCTGAACTTGGCTACTTCACCCGTCCGCCCCACGAATGGGATCCCATCTCGTTCGGCGGCAAGGGTTCGTGCAAGAACTATGAGAAGTTCGAGGGATCCGGCTACCGCGTGATGCTTCCGCCGGTTGCGATTACGCCGACCAAGACAGTCAAGTACTATGTGAACGGCGCGATGCAGTATGCCTCAACTGATCCACGCCGCTGGGATTCCGATGATGACGGCATGGATGACTACTACGAGATCTTCCACGGCCTCAACCCGCTGCTTGGCTCTGCGGCGTATCCGCTCGGCACGGGCGAATACAACTGGCCGAACATCCGCTACGACGTAATCGCCTCGATTCACAATGGCGAAGTGACGTCCTGGTTCAACAACTGGACCGGCTGGCCGACAGACCTTGTGCAGCCCGCCTTCGATGCAATCCGCTATCCGTGGATGATCGGTACCATGGAATGTGATGCCGACGGTGACGGTCTGCGGAACGACGAGGAGTCGCTCAAGGTGAACATTACGTCGCCGCAGTACACGCACACCGACCCGACGCCGCTGTGGATGACAGATTCGACGTCACTCGACAAGGCGAGTTTCACGTCCCAGTACTATAGCCCAGACCCGTACATCACTGAGGTTGAAGGCTACGATCCGCTCAGCACCTATCCGGATCTCTACGGCTTCCCGTGGGATGATATGCGCTGGAATCTGCGTCTTGCCGCATACGGCATGGGCGGAGCAAACAGCAATTGGATGTTTGCGTTCGAGGAAAATGAGGGCTTTGATACTGACCACGACTTCAAGACAGATGCAACGGAGCTTGTGCGCGGTGTTGAGGCGATGTCCGACCCTCTCAACTTCTCCGATCCCAATCGCCGTCAGGCCCTCTATCTCTCCGGATTCGACGGAATGGACGGATCTGCCGCCGTCACGCGTGGCGGTGAGTTCCGTCGTGCGGTTGCGACCGATCCGGATCTGCTCAAGCAGTTCACGGTTGAGTGCTGGGTGAAGCCCGACGGTGCGCTTACGGAGTCTGTGATTCTTGAGCGCGTGTGCAACTATGGCGGATCGACGCTCTCCAACAGCGCCACCACAGTCCGCGCCAACTTCCGCATTGGCGTTGATGCGAACGGATGCGTCTATGGTGAATATGAAGGTACCACCGCGAACGCACGCGCCGTCCGCGCAACGGGTGGTGTCCTTGATGCGGACAGATGGACGCATATAGCGTTCACCTACAACGGCAGGACTGCGGCTCTTTACGTGAACGGTTCGATGTCGCCGATTGCATCCGCTTCTGGTGTCGGATTGATTCCGGCTAACGGCGTGGATGGTGTGCTTCAGGAGGGAGGCACCGGTGTGACACCGTTCATCGGCTACCGTTCGCTGCCTTGTGCATTCGTAATTGGCGCGAAGTCGCTGAACGGAAATGCCCTGTCGCTGAACGCGAATACAACATGGAGCGACTTCAGTTCCTACTTCAAGGGCTGGGTCGATGAAATCCGCGTTTGGGACGGCGCTCGCACCGCCACTCAGTTGAACGAGGACTACATGAAGCGCTACACATTTGCTGAGGTGTCGGCACTGCGCGAGAGTGCGTACTACGCATGGCTGCGCGGCGCTACGCGCAACGACAGCGACGGCGCTGAGATGATGCCTGCTGAGCTGCTGCTGCACTACAACTTCGTCACCCTGCCCGGCGGTGTCACCGAGTCGGACGTCATCACAACGCCGCCCGGATTCCAGTCTGGCGTCCTTGACAACGTGCGTCGCCCGAACGGCAGGTCGCTTGACAGGTCACTTCGTGTCGGCTGGTGGGCCGCTGCAGAGGTGCACAGCAAGGTGTACGGCAACCACACGGTGGTTCCGTGGATCGGCAACACCGTATCGCACCTTCCGTTCATGGATGCGTCCTGCGCCGACTCGCAGTATTGGAGCAGACATGCGGCCGGCGTGATCGGTGCTAAGTATCTGGCGCTCTCCGGAATTTCGGGTGTCGATACATACGAGTTCCCGAACTCGGCCAATCCCTATCCGTACTACATCTACAACCGTGACAGGTACAACCACTACTCAAGGCTGGTCGAATCACCATACCTGCAGGTAATGGTTTCGGATGTGTCCGGCGATGTTCTCGCCAAGCGCTATGAGTTCCAGATGCGCAGCGATTTCGTCGGAACGAGCGACCTCGTTCCCCTCGGCCATGCGTTCGCCCGCCGTGGAGCGGACTTCTGGGACGGGGAAGGTGCGATGGATGCGTGGACGATGACACGCGGAGGCATCAATGAGGACGGCATTCCGAAATGGGCGGTAGACCTGGGCTACACCACGGTCGAGGCATATCTCCGCGCTCTTGCCGCTGGTCTCCTGCCTGACGGCTCCACCAATGCGCTGTTCGCGGCAATCGCTGACGTCAACAGCGATGGCGTGAAGGACTGGTGGCAGAACATGTACGGACTTGACGGATCAACACTTGACGATAAGGATAGGGATGGTCTTGCCGACTATGCCGAATACCTCGCCACTGAAGTGTTTGGATTTGCATCTGTCGATCCTACCAAGCCGATGACGGACGGCAAGGAATACGATTACTTCCGTAAGGTCGGCAAACTCTATCTCGGCGAACTTCTCTCCGATCACGACTTCATGGAGGATTGGTGGGAGCAACTCTACGGTAATGAATATGTGTCGTCCGCAGTATATGATCCGTATGGCGATCCAGATCAGGACGGATGGAGCAACTATGCAGAGTGTCGTGCCGGAACGATGCCTGACAGGTCTGCCACGCTCGTTGTCGGTGGAGACTCGATACGTGAGTATCCTGTACCCACAATCAGTGTCAAACTCGCTTGTGAAAACGCATCGTCGATCACAAAGCCGATAATCGTGCAGTCGTATACTGACGCTGACCTTGCTAAAATAGATGCGACATGGAAGATCCCTGGATCGTCAGAAGGTCTTAAACAGGAGCGCATGATAGGCATGAACCCTGGTGAAGGCCAGTTGTCCGTCAATCTCGGTCCCGGCTCCGTTGTCCCGGGTACCGTAAACGTCAAGTTCAGGTCAGCTACGGAGATTTCCGTCGCTGAGGATGGCTCGGCTGTGTACCTCCCCCCCACGAGCACGACATGGCATGACGGTTTGATGGAATCCGCCGTTTCTGGTGATGCGGGATCTGCGGATATCGTCAAAGTCAGTGAACCTGTAGGCACGATATCCTATCTGACGGGAGACCTCAACATTGACCTCTCCAAACTCTCCGGATATGCGTATTACTCTTCTGACGGTACGTATGGCTTCTACAGGCCTGCGATATCCAACGCCTACAATTATATTGACCTCTCCAAGAGCTACATCAAGATCACTTGGGACAGTATGCGTCTCGCGGATGATTCTGCGTGGAACTTCACGCTCTCGCTTGCGGATTCTGGACATGTCCGCGAGGGCAGAAACACGTTTGTGGCGTTCGTTGACCTCGACGAGAATGGTGTTTGGTCTGAAGGCGAGCCTATGGGTGTTGTGCGTGACGTCAATGTAGGCTGGAGTGGTGCTTCGCTTGATATCGCACTAACTGAAAAGTCTCCAGTGTGCCCGCGGCCTGAACTGGCATTCGCCTCATTGGGTTCTTCAGAAGAAGGCGCAACGAACACATCCACTATGGTGTACGTGTATCGCTATTTGCCTGATGCGTACAATCAAGTGACGGTGGTGACGAATCGCATGATTCTCTCGAAGGCGGTTTCCAATCGTTCGCATCTGCACGAAGGAGATTTCCTTGCGGATGGCAACCTTGACATCGACTGGGTGGACTTCCAGAAGGAAGTGGTGGAAAAGTACAATATTACCGCCACAACTCCGCTGACCTCCATGACATACCGCGTCTACTCGCAGCCGGTTAACATTGCAAAGGAGATTTCGGCGGCGACTGGAGTTCCGTACATCCAGTTTGCGCGCACCTTCGGCAGAACGCAGGCTAAGGCCAAGCCTGTCGCGCCGGAGGCGCACTCCGCAGTGTTCTACGGCAACCGTCCTACATTCAGGTGGACGATTGGCGGGGAGCTGCCGGAGACGTTCACTGCATTCGCAATCAAGGTCACGGATAGCGGCAACAAGGTCGTGTGGAACTCCGGCAAGCTTCGTCTGCCGCCGCACGATGCCAATGGCGTATTCGAATGGACGCCTCCGCTCTATGTAGGTGACCAGACATCCCTCGGCAAGGTGTTCGGAAACCAGGCGAACTATGCTTGGCAGGTTTCCGTGTACAACTCCAAGTTCCAGTCTGACAACTGGTCTGAAGCACGTTCGTTCCGCATGAACGTCTATGGCACGGATGAAGTCAATGTGGCCGGCAAGTACGCCATCAGCGCGGCGGTCAAGTACTACGGCCCCGGCGTGATTGACGGCACCGTTGCGAAGCTCACCGGGACGTTGCGTGTCGAGGCGTTCACCACGCCCGATTTCACTGGCGTTCCTGCCGGTCGCACCTTCGTCACGAACCTTGTGAGCGTTACGAATGCTGGTGACACCGTGAATGCGACTATCGTTGGCCTTGATGCCGGAACGTACTACATCCGTGCCTACATCGATTCTGATGGCGACTTCGAGAGGAGCGACTGGGAATCGTGGGGTTGCTATTGCGCACGTGCCGGCGGCGAAGACGGAACTAGCGCCATCTTTGCGCCGCTTTCGGTCACAGTTGGCGCCGGCTCCAAACCGCAGACGGTCAAGGTATACGTTGAGGATACCGATGTCGATCAGGACTGCCTGCCTGACATCTACGAATACGACACGGCGGGAACGGACAAGAAGGACTTCCTGCTGAAGAAGGGGCCGATGGAGAACGAGCACAACGGCTACATCTCCGTCAACCCGAACCTCCAGAGCGCAATTGACGATCTGATCAACGGTGGTGCGCCGATCGGTCTGTTCTCCGCGTCCGGCTTCAGCATATCGCGTCCTCTTGCCGCCCTCATGGCGAATGTGGAATCGGTTGATCCGGAGATTGACGGCACAACCCTCTCCGTCACGTCGCTCCAGCTTGTAGACGGTAATGTGGCGCTCACGCTCTCTGCCGATGCAGTCGATCCGCTCGCCGGCAGCACGGTGTTCGTTTCCGACGGCAAGGTCAGCGCTACGCTCGTTGTGAGGTACGCTGATACGCTCAACGGCGAGTGGAGCGAAATTCGCGAGCCGATTGAGTTCGAGGTGGAGAATGCGTCTGCGGGAGCGGTCTTCACGAAGGCACTCTCCGATCTTGGGCTTGACGCCTCCAAAGGATTCTTCAAGGTTGAGATAGTCCAGTGAAAGAAGGTTGCGCGATGAAAAGGCAGATTCGCAAAGTACTCGTCGTAAACGCAGGGTCGTCCTCCCTCAAATACATGCTCTTCGACATGAAGGGCGAGAGGATGCTCTGCAAGGGATTGGTGGAGCGCATCGGCATTCCGGGCAGTCGGCTCGTCTACCAGAAGGCTGGCGGAGAGAAGATGCCCAAGGACATCTCCGCTCCTGACCACGCCGAGGCATTGAAGGCCGTTGTCGCCGCCATCTCCGATCCGAAGGACGGCGTGATCAAGTCGCTTAAGGAGATCGATGCCATTGGACATCGCATCCTGCACGGCGCGGAGGTGTTCAAGGACTCCGCGCTCATGGACGCCAAGACGCTTGCCGCGTGTGAAAAGCTCGTCAAGTTCGGTCCGCTTCACATGCCGCCGAACCTTGGCGGCGTGAAGGCGTGCCGCAAGATATTCAAGGGTGTTCCCAATGTCGGCGTGTTCGATACGGCTTTCCACCAGACGATGCCCGACTGCGCGGCCCTGTACGCGATATCGCCTGAGTTCTATGAGAAGTTCGGCATCCGCAAGTACGGGTTTCATGGTACGAGCCATAAGTTCGTCACGCTTGCCGCCGCAAAGTGGCTCAAGAAGCCGCTGAAGAAGGTAAATCTCGTAACCTGCCACCTCGGCAACGGTTCGTCAATGGCTGCCGTCAAGAACGGCGAGGTCATGGATACCACGATGGGTCTTACCCCGCTTGCCGGTCTTATCATGGGGACGCGCTGCGGTGACATTGATGCGGCTGCTGTGCTTGCCATCATGAAGGAGAAGGGGCTTTCACCGGACGAGATGGATACTCTTCTCAACAAGAAGAGCGGATTTCAGGCGTTGACTGGATGCCAGGGCGGAGACTGCCGCGATATGTGCGCGAAGGCGGAGAAGGGCGACATCGCCTCGATCACCGCGCTTGAGATGTTCGGACACCGCTGCGCACTCTATGTCGGCGGGTACAACACGCTTGTCGGCGGCGCCGACGCGATTGTGATGACCGGCGGCATCGGGGAGAACTCCACCGAAGCCCGCGCCCAGATCGTTAAGAGGCTTGGTGCGCTCGGCATCAAGCTGGACAAGGCGGCGAACGCCAAACTGCACGGCGAACTCGGCACGATCTCGACGAAGGATTCGAAGATACCTGTTGTCGTGATTCCGACGAACGAAGAGCTGATGATAGCGCGTGATACAGTGCGTGTGCTGAATGAAGCAAAGTGAGTTTTGCCGGGAATCGAACAATCGGCAAATCGATAAATCGAAAAAGGCCAACATGAACGCAATTGAGAAGATAATCGAAAAGGCTTCCGCCCTCAACGGCACTGTTGTGCTTCCCGAAGGCATGGATGCCCGTGTGATAACCGCAGCCTGTGCCTGCATTGACCGCAAGATCTGCACTCCCGTCGTGCTCGGCACTGCTGAGGAGATTGCGGCGGCGGAGGCGAAGGCCGGTCTTAAACTCGCGGATCGCGGCATCAGGACGATCGATTACACGCAGGGCGACGCCGAACTGGAGGCCGCCTATCTTGAGGCCTGGAACGCGAAGGAGTCGCGCAAGCCAGCGGAGAAGCAGAAGCTCATCGATCTCGCCGGCGCACAGAAGACGCTCCGCACCAAGCGGATATACTTCGGCGGCATGATGGTGAAGCTCGGCCGCGTGAATGGCCTTGTCGCCGGATCGATAGCCTCCACGGGCGATATGCTCAGGGCGGCGTTCCATACGCTCGGAACACAGCCGGGCGTGAAGACGGCATCATCCTGCTTCATCATGGATCTGAAGGAGCCGACGCCGTCCGGTGATTCGGTGCTTGCGTTCGGTGACTGTGCGGTCATACCGGATCCGACGGCTGAGCAGCTTGTGGACATCGGTCTTGCGACTGCGCAGACCTACCGCGATCTCACCGGTTGCGTGCCGCGTGTCGCCTATCTTTCGTTTTCCACGAAGGGCAGCGCCGCCGGTTCGCTCGTTGAGAAGGTGCAGAAGGCTGTCGAGCTTGCGCGGCCGAAGTTCGAGGCGGCTGGCATTGCGATGGATGGCGAGATGCAGTTCGATGCCGCACTCGTGCCTTCCGTCGGACAGCTCAAGAATCCTGATGGCGTAATTCAAGGTAACGCCAACGTGTTCATCTTCCCTGATCTTCAGGCTGGCAACATCGGCTACAAGATTGCGCAGAGGCTTGGCGGCGCAAAGGCCATCGGCCCGAATCTGCAGGGTCTTGCCAAGGCGATGAACGACCTTTCACGCGGCTGCTCCGCCGAGGATATCGTCGGCACGATTTGCGTCACCCTTCTGCAGTCCGCATCCAAATAAAGTCGCGATTCGCAACATGTCGGACACTGATGCCATAATTGCCTGTGCGAAGCGCGTCTTCGATGTTGAGATCGCCGGTCTTCAGAAGACTCGCGACTCGCTCGGTGATGCGTTCGTCGCGACGGTGCGGCTCATGCTCGATACGCTTGAGTCGGGTGGCATCATAGTTGTCACGGGCGTCGGCAAGAGCCTTCATGTTGCGGAGAAGATGAGTGCCGTGTTTGCGTCCACCGGAACGCGGTCGATTGTCCTTAATCCCGTGCAGGCGATGCACGGAGATCTCGGCATGACCTCTCCTCGCGACATGCTGGTTGCGCTTTCGTTTTCGGGTGAATCGGACGAGGTTCTGCGTCTTCTCCCCGCGATACGCCGTCATGGACTGAAGATTGTCGCGGTAACCGGCAATCCTGACTCAACTCTTGCGAAGGCGAGCGACATCACCCTTCCTGTGCCGTGCGGCGCGGAGGCCTGCCCATTCGGCATGGCGCCAACGAATTCTGCAACGGCGACGATGGCGATGGGTGATGCGCTTGCCATGTCCATGGTGGAGGTGAGGAAGTTCACGGTGGAGGAATACGCCGGCAATCACCCCGCCGGCGCGATCGGTCGCGCCCTCACCCTCAAGGCGACTGATGTCATGCGCAAGGGGAGCGATTTCGCGATGGTCGGCTCTGCATCGACTGTTCTGCAGTCGCTCATGGCGATGACCAAGGCAAAGGCCGGCAGTGCCGTGGTTGTCGATGCGGAAGGTCGGCTTCTCGGAATCTTCACGGACGGTGATTTCCGTCGCATGGTTTCTGAGCGCAGCGCGGCGGACGCCGCGACTACGCTGTCAACGTCCGTGGCGGAGGTCATGACGAAGAACCCCAAGTCCATCCGCGACATGGCATACGCCGCCGACATCGTGCGTGTGTTCGAGAAGCTGCGGATTGACGATTTGCCGGTGGTGGATGGCGATGGGCGCGTGATGGGTCTGGTTGACATCCAGGATCTGCCGAAGATGAAGGTGATTTGAGACAACGTAAAGTAAAACCGAAAGGAGACAGACCATGAACAAACTGATTGTCGTATCGATGATGGCCATGGTGACGCTTATGGCCGGGGCGCAGAGCCGCCGCAGCACCACGCGGCGCGGGGCTGTCGGTGCGGACGGAGGCGTGGCTGTTGCGCAGGGCAAGGACGCCCGTGTGCAGATTGTGCGCAAGGCATCTCTCGGATCGGCCTGTCTGCAGTCCGCTCCCACGGCAAACGGAAGCAGCTATCTCGGGAAGGTGTTCAAGAAGCCGCGTCAGTGGATTGTGCCTGAACTTGAATACCAGACTGCGGCGGACTGGCTTGATGAGCTGACCGTCACATGGCATGTCCTTCTCGATGCGAAAAGCGCGAAGCAGCGCGACAAGCCCGCAAAGGACAAGGAACCGGTGTCGCAGTATTCCTACTATACCGTCTCTGTGCGCTACATGAACGTCCCGAAGGGAAGCCATGCCGCAAGCTGCGTTCTGCCGCCAAGTGTGCTTGAACGCTATGGTGAACCGGCCATTATCTCCGTCCGTATAACCAACAAGGAGGGTGATACGCTCGACGGACAGGACGAGGGCGCCTCAAACCTGAAGATGCCCGATGAATGGTGGGCAAGTGATCAGGTGTTCTCCGCCAAGGACAAGAAGGGCTCACCGCTCATCACACGCCGCCAAGGGCTCCTTGATCGCTCGAAGACGATTTTTGCGCTCATCAATCCGGACGATTACGAGATGGTCCGGCAGTAATCAGCAGACAAACCGGGATACATTATGTCCAAGATAGCAACTCTTAACATCGGAGCATCGCAGGCGGTGCTGGCCGAGTACGTCCTGAAGGGGACGGGAAGCCCCGTCCTCACGGCGTACGGTACGGCCTCGCTTGCCGGGCTTGACTGGGAGGCGGAGGGTGCGGCGGAGGCCGTACTCACTCCTGCGCTTCGGGAAGCGGCGTCCGCCGCCGGAATCAAGCCAGGCCCGCTCTATCTGGCCCTCAACGGCCAGATGGTGTTTCCGCGTTTCGCCAAGTTCCCGCCCGTGCAGGGTGACAAGCTTGAGGAGCTTGTTCGCTACGAGGTGGAGCAGGAAGTTCCGTTTCCGATAGACGACATAGTCTTCGACCACCAGTTCCTTGGGCAGACCGCCGAGGGCGATTCCGCCGCGATGATTGTCGCTGCAAAGCTCGATCAGGTCACGAAGGTGACGGATGCGGTCGCGGCGGCTGGGTTCAATCCCGTTTTGGTGGATGCCGGCCCGATGGCGGTGCTCAATGCGTTGCGCCGTTCCTATCCTGGACTTGAGGGCGGCACGGTCGTCCTTGACATCGGCGCGAAGACCACATCGCTCATACTCGTCGAGAACGAGAAGATATATCTCAGGTCGATCCCTGTCGCAGGCAACGCCATAACGAAGGAGATTGCGCAGTCGTTCTCCTGCACGTTTGACGAGGCTGAGGCGCTCAAGCGCGAGCGCGGGTATGTCTCGCTCGGCGGCGTTACGGAGGATGAGGACGAGATGTCCGACAGGATCTCGAAGATCGTCCGCGCCACGCTCACGCGCCTTCATGCCGAGATCCTCCGCTCAATCAACTTCTATCGTTCCCAGCAGGGCGGTTCCGCCCCACGTCGTCTGTTCCTCACGGGCGGCAGCGCGGTGCTTCCGCAGATCGACGAGTTCTTCCGCGAAACGCTGAAGATTGACGTGGATTTCCTCAATCCGTTCGGCGGCGTCACGTTCGGTCCGAAGATCGACACCAACGCGCTGGAGACGGATGCGTTCACGCTTGCGGAGTCTGTAGGTCTTGCGCTTCGCGCAACCCCAAATGCATCGATTTCCATAAACCTGATGCCGCCGGCGCTCATCGAGCAGGCCCGTACGGTCAAGCGGATTCCGTTCATAGCGGTCGGTGCGGTTGCCGTTCTTGCGGCACTTGGTCTCTACATCATGGGAGAGGTGCGCCTCAAGGCGGTAGCGGAGGCCGAAACCGCTGCGGTCGAGGATCGCAACAGTTCCTTGCGTCAGCTTGAGACGAAGCTGAAGGCGGAGCAGAAGAAGGCGGACGAGGAACTTTCCCGAAGCGATGCGTTCCAGAAGTTGATGGCATCGCGTTTCTCATTGCTTTCAGGGCTTGCGACGGTGCGTCGCTCCCTTTTGCCGGGGATGTGGCTCACCGCCTGGGAGACCGTGCCGCCGAAAGGTGACGATGAGGATGCCTTGCCGCTCACGCGCATAACGGTACGTGGATGGCGCGATGCGCTCTCCGAGCTGGAGGGTGAACACCAGAAGCAGAACGCGGGCGTGAAGATGACCGCAGAGGAGATCGTTGCGGCTTCGCTCAAGACGATACGCAGCGTAGTTCCAGAATCCGTCAAGGTCGCTTCGCAGAAGGACGTGAACGCGAAAGGCGTCCTCTCTGAGTTCTCCATTGAACTGTCGTTCGCTCCGCCTCCATCGGCGAATCCGAACGCGAAGAAGCCTGTCTCCAAGAAGAAGAGGGGGTCTCGCAGATGAATCCCGACAAAGTGAAGAAAATCGGTTTCGCCTTGCTTGGCGTGTGGGCGTTGTTTGCCGCAGCCTTGGGCTATCTTGCGTTTGATGCTTCAAGCACGCGCACTGAGGCGGAGGAGAAGCTTCAGAGCGAAAACGATGCGTTTCGCCGCTTCAACGATGCGCCGGTTTTTCCGTCCGCCGCATCCATCGCGAGCGTGAAGTCGAACGAAGTGACGTGGGGTGCGTGGTATGACGCCGCATTCTCGCTCGCAGGACGCGGTGACAAGGAATTGCCGTCCGAGTCGCCGTCCGTGTTCAAGCAGAGGCTTCAGTCCACAATCCGCCGTCTCCAGTCGCTTCCTGGCGAGGTCGACGGAAAGCTTTCCGCGCCGACGTTCTTCTTCGGGTTCGACAAGTATCTCGGCGAGACCGACGCGCTCCCGCTCAAGGATGATGTGCCGGTGCTTGCGGCTCAGCTTGATTTCATCGAGAGCTTCGCCGAGGATCTTGCCGTATCCGGAGTGAAGGAGGTCAAGGCGCTTATGCGCCACGACCCGAAGCCCGATGCCGAGTGCGCTCGTCATCTCGACTATACTGTCACATTTGCCACGCGCCCAGCGGGGCTTGTCAAGGTGGTGAACGCACTTGCCGCGTCGCAGCGTTTCGTGGCCGTCACCGGCTTTTCGTTCAAGGAGATTGGCGACAAGATCACGCCTCGCCTTTCGTCTGACGGCAAGAAGGACGCAGTGCAGGGGCGGGGTCGTCGCGGTCGTGGACGCGCACTGGTGGCTGAAGAGCCGAAGGTTGACGAGAGCCGCAAGGAGAACCGTCTTGTCACTGACCCTGCGGTGAACGCTGAGTTTGATGTCACCATGACGGTGAAGGTGTATGACTTCCGCACTCCTCCTGAGGATGCGGATGCCAAGGCAAAGGCAAAAAGGAAGGGGGCTAAGTGATGGCTTCCAAGGAGAACTTCTTCAAGGCGCATTGGGATTGGCTTGTCGCCGGTCTTGGAATCGCTGCGCTTATCGGTTCGACAGCTCTGTTCGTGAGCACGCTCAGCGTGTCGCCTGAGGATGGCGCGGAGAGATGCCGACAGCGACTTCTTTCGGAGCGTCCGGCGCATGAGGGTGTGCCGCCTGCCGATATGACGCTGTTCCAGACTGTGTTCCGCAAGGCGAAGGCGCCGCCGAAGATGATCGAGATCGACGCAAAGAAAGGCAGTTTCCTCGCAAGCTCCACACGCATCGTGTGCAAGGCTGAGAAGGATGCCGTGAAGGACGGCAAGCCGATGAAGGGTTGCGGTCGTCCGATTCCGATCGAGGTGAAGAGCTGTCCGTTCTGCGGAGTGGTGCAGGATACCGGCATCACGAAGGAGGAGGAGAGCGTTCGCAAGATGCGCGAATGGTCTGAACGCTACGGCGTGGATGTGATCCTCAAGCCTGATGTCGATACGGACAAGGACGGGTTCACGGATCTTGAAGAGTACGAACACGGCGTGAAGGACGGCGTTGCGTACAATCCGAAGGATGCCGATTCCCATCCGGACTATCTTGACTTCCTCTTCGTGGAGGGGCAGATGAAGCAGACGTTCCTGCCGTTCTACCTGCAGACGGTTTCGCCCGTTCCAAACGGCTGGCGCTTCAACTTCCGTGATTCCACGAAGAAGAACGCCTACGGACAGGCCATGGTCTACAGCGTCCTCAAGGATGAGCCTATCGGCAAGACCGGATTCGTCGCAGTCAAGTATGAGAAGAAGAGCGAGGAGCGGCTTGTCAAGGGATCGAAGAATCTCAAGAAGAGCGTTGATGTCTCCACGGTTGAACTTGTCAGGAAGAGCGACGGCAAGAAGGTGACCGCACGAATCAACGATAAGGTCGTTCCCATGGACAGGCAGGCCACGCTCGCCTTCCGGCTCGGTGAGGGCAAGACCTTCACTGTGAAACCTGGCGACGAGATAGAACTCTTCTCTCGGAAGTATTCGGTGGTCTCGCTCGGCGACGACGCGAAGAGCCCGAAGGTTCGCATTATGGACATCCTTTCGAAAACCGAGACGGTCGTTTCGGCTGACGGAAAGGTCAAGCAGTGACAAGGGTTGGCGAAAAGCAAAAATAGTGTTTGATTTTACAGAGGGGATTTTGTATGATTCACCCAATCCCCTTTAAGGAGTGGAATAGATGATGACAATTAAACGCCTTGTGGCTCCTGGTATCGTGTGTGCGGCTGTCGCCGGCGCAATGGTTGCGTTTGCACAGGATGACCTCGACAATCTTCTGAAGGACCTTGAATCGGACGGCGCGAAGCCCGCTGCCGCCGAGACGAAGAAGGAGGACAAGCCAGCCGCAGAGCCGGTTGCGACTGAGGTTGCAACGCCCGCTGCAGAGACTGAAGAGAAGAAGGCCGAGCCTAAGGCTGCTCCTGCCGTGGCGGCGATTGCCGCCGAGGAGGCCAAGCCTGAGCCTGCCGCTGCTGTCGCGGAAGCCGCTCCCGCCGAGGAGAAGAAGGAAGAGGTGGTTGAGGCCGCTCCTGCGGAAGAGAAGCCTGCACCGGCCGCAACGACGGAAGTCGCGAAGGCCGAAGAGGCCAAGCCTGCCGAAAAGGGTGCGTCCGAGACAGAGGTCGCTAACTTCCTTGACGATCTCGCAAAGATTCCCGGAGATGAAAAGAAGGCCGACGCGCCCGCCGCAAAGACGGCTGCCGCGCCCGCCGCGAAGCCGGCCGCAAAGTCGGCCAATCCGGATGACGAGCTTGTCAGCGACCTCATGGCTGCCGAGTCGCTTCGCCGTCAGGCTCTTGACATTCAGGCAAAGCGCGAAATCGAGGATGCTCGTGAGGCGATGTCCGACCGTGACTGGGATACCGCGCACCGCAAGTACTCGCTTGCGTTCAAGCACATGAACGACAGGGCGGACTCGCTTGCTCTCCGCAAGGAATGTGCGCAGGGCATGGCGGAGGCACGTTATCAGGCCGGCCGCCAGGCGTACCGTGAAGGGGATATGGAGACCGCTCGCGCACTTGCGCTCGATGCGCGTTCTCTTCGCCACCCACGCGCACAGGCGCTGCTTGAAGCGATTGAGGGCGATGCCAGCACGATTGAGGAGAAGGATGTCTCCGAAATTGCGCACCGCCGCAACGACAAGGACTACAAGACGAACCGTGACGCAATCCGTCGCCGTCTCCGCCGCAGTGCGCAGTATCTCGCCGTTGCGGATCTTGACAAGGCGCTGGAGGAGTGCGAACTTGTCATCCGCTTTGATCCGTACAACAAGGAGGCGCTTGAGCTGCGTCAGCGCATTCAGCGCCGCCGCGACGTGATTCTCGACAAGGAGCGTCACGCCACCCGCGAGGGCATGATTGCAGATGTGAGCGCCGCATGGCGTCCGGTCTATGCAGTGAACTCTCTTGAGCTTCGTGGCATTGATGGCGGCACCACCCGTACGAACCTTGGCGATGACAAGGAGCGGACGATGGAGCAGCTTGTCGAGAAGCGCATGAAGGAGATGATTCTTCCATCCATCTCGTTCCGTCCGCCGGCGACGATTGCCGATGCGGTTGAGTACTTCAAGACTGCTTCGCGTGACTTCGACCGTCCTGAGATTCCGATCGATCAGCGTGGCTTCAACTTCGTGCTTGACCTCGGCAAGCAGCTCGTGGCGCAGGGTGGAGAGGTTGCAAGCACCGATAGCGGGAACGACTTCTCCGCATCGGCTGAAAGCACCGATGCCGCCTCGTCCAGCAGCCCTGACGGGATGCCGCTCATTCCGGCGATTGCGGCGAACAACGTTTCGCTTTGGGATGCACTCAAGCTCGTCTGCCGCGTAACGAAGTTCAAGTTCCAGATTCAGGAAGGCCCGGTCATCATGGTCATGCCTGAGAGCATGACGACGGAAGATCTTGTCACGCGTACTTACGATGTCACCGAGAACTTCGCCGAGCGCATGAGCGGTGCGGCTGAAGATGTGCAGGACATGAAGGGCGGCTTCGGCGGCGGAAACAAGTCTGGCGATGAAGCGTCCTCTGACGATCAGGAGACAAGCTGGAAGAAGTTCTTCTCGCTTATGGGCGTGAAGTGGGCGGAAGGTTCGAGCATTGTCTACCTGAAGACAATCGGCAAGCTCCGCGTCACGAACACAAAGGATCAGCTTGCTGTGATTGAGGCGGCTCTTGCGGGCGAACTTGGTGCTACGCCGAAGCTCATCGAGATTGAGGCTCGCTTCGTCGAGGTGGCGCAGGAAGACCTCAACTCCCTCGGCTTCGAGTGGCTTCTCAATTCCGACTACTCCCTCAGCACTGGCGGCAAGCTCGGCAAGTTGCTCGGAATCAAGGGCGGCAAGTGGGGTGATACGTCTACAACGACCACGACCGTGACCCCCTCCGATCCCAATCTTCCGTCGTCTACGACAATCACTACGACAGATACGACAATCTGGGACAAGTCCAGCGGCGCGAATTGGTCGCGCAAGCATGGTGGCAAGCGCAATGTCGGAATCTCTGGCGATCCTTCCACATATCAGTCCGGAATGCGCTATCTCTCGTCCGATTCTAACCACATCTCCGGCGAGGGATATTCGAAGAACGACCAGTTCATGCGCGTGAATGCCTTCCTCGGCAACGCCGATCTGTCGATGATTCTGCATATGCTCTCGCAGCGCAGCGACACGGATTTGCTCTCCGCGCCTAAGGTCTTGACTGGTCCCGGCAAGGAGGCGATCATGAAGGTCGTCACGGAGTACATCTATCCTACAGAGTATGATGTGCAGCTCACGGCCTCCGGCGGCGGTTCGTCGGGTTCTTCCTCCGGTGGCGGCTCCTCTGAAATCCTTGCGGTTGTCGAGCCTGAGAACTTCACGATGCGTGAGGTAGGCGTCATACTTCAGGTCACGCCGGAACTGTCACAGGGCGGTCAGCTTATCAATCTGCATCTCCATCCGCAGGTTGTCTCTGACCCGACATGGAAGAACTACGGTATGCGCATTCCGAAGTCCTCCAACTCGCAGTACGATACTTTCGGATCGGTTTCCGCAATCATGTCAACGCTCGTCACGAGCATCACTACGCTTGGCGGTACGCTTTCAAACGAGGAGATCGAGTCGCTTCGTGGGCGTTTGGTAGATTCATCCATGACGTCAATAGCGGCGATCAATTCCGGCGAGACAGCCCTTTCCTATTACGATGCCCCGATGGAGCAGCCGTTCTTCAAGACGCGCTCGATTGAGACGGACATCACGATTGCGAATGGCGCCACGGTTGTCATGGGTGGTCTTATCACGGAAGAGCGCAAGTCGATGGATGACAAGATCCCGTTCCTCGGCGACATTCCGTGGGTCGGTCGCTTCTTCCGCAGCCGTTCGGAGTGGAGCAACAAGCGCAACCTCCTTATCTTCGTGACGGCGCGTCTTGTTGACCCGATGGGTCGCCAGATCTCAATGGGCGTTGCCGACGATACGCCGGCAGAGGATGCGAAGGTCACCCCTGCACCGGAGAACTGATAGATCATTTATGTGATCAGCAGACAAGCCGACCGACATTCCGGTCGGCTTGTTTTTTGCATCGCGGTTTCTCTTAACGTGCCGACAAGTTGAAATGTCAATCGTCAGTCATGATTTTCACTCTCGCGTTGTCACTTCGTGGGGAGGATGCGGCAATCATGCCAAAACCATTTGCTGAAACTCGTGTTCTTGCAGTTGGATTTTCGTTTTGGTATCATAGTTGAAAAACGGTTTGAAAGGTGTGTTGATGACTAACGAAGTTGCTGATGTGGCCGTATGTGTTCCAAAGGCAGTTGGTGTGGCTGCGCAGGGCATCGGGTTCTGGCAGGAACTGTGGGGGCAGGTGCTTGCATGGATATCGGAGAGGGGTGTCGGAATCGCGATAAACCTGATTGTGGCGATTGTAATACTTGTCGTCGGCATATTCGCCATTAGGCTGATCCGTGCGGCAGTCGCCAAGGCGCTTTCCCGCGTGAAGAAGATGAGCAAGCTGCTTTCCGACTTCATTGTGAGCGTTGTCAGCAAAACGTGCTGGGCGTTGCTTGTGCTTGTGGTGATACAGCGACTCGGAATAAATGTGGGACCGCTCGTCGCAGGCCTCGGTGTGACTGGTTTCATAGTAGGCTTTGCATTTCAGGAAACGCTCGGTTCGTTCGCCGCCGGAATGATGATAGCGCTCAACCAGCCGTTCAAGGTGGGTGACTATGTTGTTGCCGGTGGAATTGAGGGTTCGGTGCTTGAGCTGAACATGATGGCGACGGTGTTTGCGACGGCGGATAACAAGAAGGTCATTGTCCCGAATAAGGTCGTGTGGGGCAGTGCCATCACGAACTACTCGGCGCTCGGCAAGCGCAGGGTCGATACAAAAATAAACATTGACTACACTGCAGACATCAAGAAGGCCGTGGCTGTCGCCACTGAGACGATCATGAAACTCCCAGGTGTGCTTGCCGATCCGCCGCCGTCTGTCGCTGTTGCTTCGCTGAATGATTCGGCAATTCAGATAAACCTCCGTCCGTGGGCGACTTGCGACGACTACTGGGATGTCTACTCCGGTACACAGGAGGCGGTCAAGAAGGCGTTTGAGCAGAATGGCATAGCGATTCCGCTACCGCAGATTGACGTTCATATGGTTGATTCACGCGGATGAAGAAGGTGAAACACATGATGGAGAATAGTTGCATGAAGGTTGCGGGTGTGGTGTTATCGGCGGCGTTTGCGGTTCTGCCGCTGACGGCGGACTGTGGCTCACTGAATCTTGGAGGTGTATGGCATGTTACGGGAAATGGCATAGATGCTGACGTAAAGCTTCCCGGAACGTTGGCTGATGCACATGTTGGCGAAGAGCAGGACTACGGAAAATGGAGCCGGGTCGAGGGCATCCAGGGGCGTCAGGCGCTACGGCTAAACTGGCAGTTCGTCGGACAGGCGACATATGTGCGTGACGTGGAGATTCCTGCGGACATGGCCGGCAAGGAACTTGAACTCGTCATGGAGCGCGTGATGTGGGTGACAACGCTCAGGGTGGACGGCAAGGTTCGCGGCACTTGCGATTCACTCGGAACGCCGCATGTGTACAGGTTCGCGCCAGGTGAGTTGTCGATAGGGCGGCATAGGATCGAGATTGTCGTCGACAATTCCCGTCATTACGATTTCTCCGGTTGGTCGCACGGATGGGGGCCAACGACCCAGACGATCTGGAACGGAATCATCGGAAGGTTCGAGCTGCGGGAGGTTAACCCGCTGCGTTCGGCAAAGGTCTTTGCCCGCTGGCCGGCCAAAGGCGGTTTTGAGATCCGTCTGCCGTCCAGCGTAAAGCTCGACAAGGTGGAGGTGAATGGGCTTGCAGTCACTGGATTCAGCCGCAAGGGAGACATCGTCAAGGTGTCGTTCTCGGGCGAGCCGGACTACTGGAGTGAATTTCATCCGCGTCTCTACGAGGTGAAAATGTCGGGCGGCGGAAAGTCGTTCTGCCGCAGATTCGGTTTCCGTACGGTTTCCGCCAAGGGACACAGCCTCTACATGAACGGAAAACCATTCTGGTTCAGGGGCAACATAGACAACTGCCAGTTCCCGCTTACAGGATATCCCGCTGTGACCAAATCCGAATGGCTGCGTCAGATCCGCATCCAGCAGATGAACGGGTGCAACGGAATGCGCACCCATACATGGACGCCGCCGGAGGCGGCTTTTGAGGCGGCGGACGAGCTTGGGTTCTACATTCTGCTTGAAACCGGCTACTGGTCGGACGGCAACAACATGAACCGTGCAGTCGGGCGCGGGAACAAGGCATTGGACGACTTTTGCCATCGTGAGCTGCGCCGTCTGCAGGATGCCTATGGCGACCATGCGTCGCTCGTTGGGCTTGGCCTCGGCAACGAACTTGGCGCCTGCGACTTCGATGTGCTTGACAGATGGATGCGCGAGGCGAAGGCGTACGACAACCGTTATCTCACGCTCGCGTCCACCGCTCGGCAGGTCTGTCCGTCGGACGACTACATGACGACACATTCCTACCCCGGCGTGGGCGATGTGCGCTGCCGCCGGGCCCCGCACACGGACTGGGATTACGAGGATGTCTATTCGAAGACAGCAATCCCGACGCTTGCGCATGAAATCGGGCAGTGGCCGGTCTATCCGCTCTGGAACGAAATCGGCAAGTTCTCAGGGCTGCTACGCGCATACGACTGGATGGAGATGCGGGACAGATCCGTCTCAAACGGCACGTTCCGCTTCCAGCGCGAGTGGCACAGGGCGTCCATGAAGTCGAACCGCCTGATGTACAAGGACGAGGTGGAGAGTTTCATGCGCACTCCGTCCTGCGCGGGGCTTCAGCTCCTTGATGTCCGCGACTACACAGGGCAGGGCGAGGCGTGGGTCGGATGGTTGGATGCGTTCTTCGAATCGAAGGCGGGCAACTCGGAGCTGTATGCGTTTTCGGATGTGTTCCGTCCAGTGGCGACGCTTGCGCGGTTCGGGAAGTACGTATGGAAGGTCGGAGAGACGTTTAAGGCGCGTCTCCAGATCCGCAACATGACAGAGAGCGAGATTCCGTCCGGCGCAACCTTTCCGGTCTCGTTCGGCGGTGAGCGCAGTTGGGTGAAGCTGGCGCGAGCGGTGGCCCCCGGCGAACTTGGTGATGTCGGCGAGGTCTCGTATGTCCTTCGTCCGTGGATGGCGAAGCTGCGACAGGAGTTTACGTTCGGGGAAAACCGCTGGCCGGTGTTTGTGATGGATGCTTCGGATGAGCCTGACCCGATTCCAGACGGCGTTGTGTTCACCGATGATCCGGCAGTGATGGCGAAGACGCTTGCGGATGGTGGGCGCGTGGTCTACACCGGATTGAGCGCTGCGACTGGGAAGGGTCGTTTTGTGCCGGTGTACTGGTCGTCCGTGTTCTTCGGGGAGGACGCAAGCCGTGCATTGATGCTTGGAACGTGGTTTGATGTCGATCATGCTGTGTTCGGCGGCTTCCCGACAGAGGATTGGCAGGACTGGCAGTGGCGAGACATGACGGACGATGCGGTTGTCCATGTGCTGACTGGGCTTGTTCCCGAAAGTCTTGTGCCAATGGCCATGCCTGTGTCGGACATCCACAAGTCGGAGCTTCTTGCGACCATGTTCGAGTTCCGCGTAGGAACCGGACGTGCACTTGTTTGCGGTTATCCGATAGCAAAGTGCGATTCGGTCGAGGCGCGTCAGCTGCGCCGCAGCGTGTTCAGATATGTTGCTTCGCCGTCATTTGCGCCGGCGGCGGAACTTTCGCCGTCCGGATTCGCTGCGCTTTTCGCAAAGCCGGGCGAGACCGAGGCGGCTCTGAAGGAACGCTACCTTACGCCGTTCTCGCTCTGATGCGGCGATAGGCGACGAACGGTAGATTTCATGTGTGCGTCCACCGCCATGCCATCGTGCGGGGATGGACGGATGTGATAGAATACTCGCCAATGAGGAAAGCAAAGGTAGGTGGGATAGAGCGGCTGGAGCACTATCTCGTGAAGATCATCCAGCAGCCCGGCGCAGACAGAAACCAGCCTGCGCCGATTCGTGCATTGCTTGCGCTGCTGTATGCGTTCTCATGTCTCTTCCGATTCATCGTCGCCACGCGCTACTGGTTCTACAGCCTTGGAATACTTCGCCGGTTTCCGCTTGGGTGTCAGGTGATATCAATCGGAAACGTGACTGCGGGCGGAACCGGAAAGACGCCTGTGACCGAGAAGTTTGCAAGGGAGCTTGCGGCGTCCGGCCGGAAGGTGGCGATACTGTCGCGTGGCTACAGGCGCAAGGAGGCGCCATGGTGGAAGCGCACATTCACCCAGGTGATAGATCCGCCGCTTGTCGTGTCCGACGGACGGCATGTGCTGCTCGATTCGGAGACTGGTGGTGACGAGCCGTACATGCTTGCGTCCAACCTGCCCGGCGTGTGTGTGTTTGTCGATCGCAACCGGGTGAAGGCCGGAAGATGGGCCATAAGGCGCTACGGGTGCGACACGCTTATTCTTGACGACGGTTTCCAGTACCAGAAGCTGAAGCATTCGCTTGAGATTGTGCTTGTAGACAAAACCAATCCCTTCGGCAACGGACATATGCTTCCACGTGGCGTTCTGAGAGAGCCGGCAAAGCACATCGCCCGTGCAGACGTAATCTTCCTCACGAAGTCCGACGGCAACACGGATGCTGTCGTTTCCCGCATACGTGAACTGAACGACAAGGCAGAGATAATCGAATGCCGCCATGCCCCGCGTCTGCTCAAGGATGTGTGGAGCCGTGAGGAGCTGCCGCTCGAATGGCTCAAGGGCAAGACGCTGACAACGCTCTCCGGCATTGCCGTACCGCAGGGTTTTGAGGATTCGCTTCGTCGTCTTGGCGCAAAGGTCATCTGGTGCGAACGGTACGCCGACCATCACCGGTATGCCACAAGCGAGATAATCTACGCCCTGAACAAAACCTCAGATCTCGGTGCGGATGCGCTGATCACCACCGAGAAGGATGCGGTGCGCTTCCCGCGCCTTGAGACGACATCGGTTCCATGCTACTATCTGCGCGTGGACATTGAGATATTGAAAGGCGCGGAGAACTTCACCGCTGCGGTCAACCGCATATGCCATCTCGAATCCTCAAATATGCCTTCGGTCAGATCCAAGGCATGAGGGTACGCAGAATTTTTTGACAGGATTCGCAGGGTTTGATAGATGTTTGCGGTTGTTTTCCCGCACACAGAGGCACGGGGAAACAGAGGGAACATTAGGTGGCATTTTTTTTTGTTCCGCATGCGTGAGATGAAAAATCAGCTACAAATAATCGTCCGTTATTTGGTCAAGGTCTGATTCGGTGCTCGTCGCAATCTCAAGCGTAAATGTCAAATTTAGCCCTCAGATTTGCAACGAACTGGCATTCCACTTCTGCAACAAACATAGCATCAATTTTTCGTTTCATGCAATCCCCTCCAGATAAGGTTGCGCGATTCGAAGCATCCGGCATTCCATAAGCGTCCGTCCAAGGCGAGCCAGGTCGAGCATCCCCTTTTTTACTGCTTCATGCAAGGCCGACACGGCAACAGAGACGCCGATTCGGTTTCGGTGCTTGAAGCACTCCGCAATCGTCCTTTCGATGGTGAATACACGCAGCGTCGTTCCGTTGGAATCCATCTCAACAACATCCGTCGCCAACAGCTCAGGTTTCATGTAGACAAAATCCATCGCCAACGTCGTTTTCGGCGGGTGGGATTTCAGCGAAATTGCCATCGACATCTTTTGAGGGTTCTCATCCGTGAGAGCATGAAGCCTCAGGGCAGAAAGCAGGGTGAATACACCTTTGGGAACGACCCTGCTGGCAAGTTCATAATCCAGAAGACCTGATTCCGCGCCGATGTAGGAAGCGTACACGCCTCGTGATACGCGATACAGGACACCGCGTGCGGTCATTTCAGAAAGCGTGTTGACACGAAGCCCACGTCGCGCAAGATCTGCACGGATGATTGGGCATCCTGATAGAACCTCATGCCGCATCGTCCTTTTGTCCGTGTTTTTCATGCGGACTTTATATCATATTCACCGCGCAGACAACACGCTACCTTGTCTGTCTATCAATTTGACAATCTCGGAGCGACTTCGCCTTCTGCAATCATAGGCATATCGCCATATTCGAATAAAGTCTCCCGAACATCCATACTATGCTCAAGTTCCAGATGTCAACAATCGTTACCATCCCTTTGCGTAAGGTTCAGACAAAGTAAACTGGACGATTTCGATAAGCCGAAAATCGTTTGGGCAGACTTGGCAAGGATGGGCAACGCATTCATCTATGATGACTCGGCTTTTACGATACTAAATACAACGTATCCGTCGCGGACTGGTACGCCATATGTGTTGAAATCCGTTCTGCGATTTTGGGACTGGCAATTGTTACGTTGACGGTTTCAGTGACTATGGCGTCGGGCGATGTGAATCCCGAATCCTTTGTGGTCATGTACTCCAGCACATTGGGCGGCGAAACGGAGCGTATCAAGCCGACGTCGGCCACGCTTAACGCGGATGGCACGGTGACGCTTGTCGTTGCGGTTCCTGATGGCGATTCTGGATTCATGCGTGTGCAGGCCGAGTAGGCTGATGGGCATACTGTCGCCGTTGGCGTTCGGCGCAGTTTTGGCAAGCCGCTCCATTGCGGAGCGGCTTTTTGGTATAATACAGCCCAATTATGAGAGATGCCATGCCCGTATTGGTTGCCGCGACCGGATCCGTATGGATTGTCGCCGTGGGTTTGTGTGTCTTTTCCGAAAGCGCCATGGCAACCGCAAGGCGTTCAAGAGGCGAGGTTACGGTTTCCGTCTCGCACGGCGCGTCTGCATGGATGGCGGCATGATGGGGTTGTGAAGTTGACGGACGCGCTGAGAGAGAGGCTGAAGACCCTGCCAGACAGACCAGGCTGCTACCTTATGCGCGACGTCCGTGGAACAATCATATACATCGGCAAGGCGAAAAACCTGCGCAATCGCGTACGCAGCTATTTCCGTCCCGGCGCGAAGCACGCGCCGAAGGTAAGGTCGATGGTGCACACCGTTGCCGATTTCGAGTTCATGACGGTGAAGAACGAGGCCGAGGCACTGCTTACGGAGGCGGCTCTCATCAAGCGATACAAGCCGCACTTCAACATACTGATGCGGGACGATAAGCGGTATCTGGCACTGCGGGCAGATCCGACGCTGGACTTTCCGATGTTCACCACTTGCCGCATCGTCCGCGACGACGGAGCGTTCTATTTCGGACCGTTTCCGTCCGCGCCAGTCGTCCGTGCGGCGAAGGACTTTGTGGAGAAGCGCTTCGGTCTGCGCGGATGCAGATGCCTTACGCCCGATGAGGAGGCCAAGAGACACTGCATGGCGGACAAGATCCGGTTCTGCACCGCGCCGTGTCTTGGAAAGATATCGGCGGAGGACTACCGGGAACGCTTCAACGAAGCCTGCACATTCCTGCGAGGCGGACGCCCCCAGCTGATTGAAGATCTTGTGAAGGAGATGGAGGACGCCGCAGCGGAGAGTGATTACGAAAAGGCCGCCCGGCTGCGGGACACGATAGGGGCCTTGCGTGAGATGACGAAACGGCACTTTGTCCGGAAGTCTCCGGAGGCGAGCAGGCAGGACGCAATGAAGGGCTTGGAGGAGCTTGCGGCGGCGCTGAAGCTTCCCGTGCCGCCGCATGTCATCGAGTGCGTTGACATCTCCAATCTCTTCGGAACACATTCAGTCGCATCGCTTGTGGTTGCGGTTGACGGTCTTCCCGACCGCAGATACTATCGTCATTTCAGAATTGAGACGGTCGAGGGTGCGGATGACCCGCGCAGCATGGCAGAGGTCATAAGGCGCAGATACGGCCCCGAGTCGACGCTGACGGCGAAGTCGCCTCGCGCTGATCTCCTCATCTGCGACGGCGGCATAACGCAGCTTCGCGCAGTTCGTTCGGTGCTTGCGGAACTGGGCATCAACGACATGCCGACGGTTGGCCTTGCGGAGAGAATGGAGATCCTTGTAACCGATGACGAGCGCGGCGATGTGTGTCTGCCACGCGATTCGCAGGGGCTGTTCGTCGCGACACGACTGCGGGACGAGGCTCACCGCTTCGCCATCACCTACCACAGATCTCTGCGCCAGCGGACGATCCGGGAGTCCGTTCTTGATGAGATTCCCGGTATAGGCGCGGCGAAAAAGATTGCGCTGCTGAAGCGATTCCGTTCGACGCGGGGAATCGCGAAAGCCTCGATCGGCGATATATCGGCGGCGGCTGGAGTGAATGCCGCCATAGCGGAGCAGGTGAAGAATGCCTGTGCAGCGGTTGGAGGATGACCGGCCGCAAGCGACGGATGAAAAATCGAAAACACAAAACAACGTAGGACAGCATGAAAGAGATAGCCTTGAGCATTTTGACGGTCGGCGGCGGACTGGGCGCATTCCTCCTTGGGATGAAGCACCTTTCGGACGGACTTCAGGCCGTTGCTGGCGAGGAGTTGCGCCGTTTCATGGCGCTTGCGACGACGCACCGCATCGCGGGCGTCGGCACCGGAATCATATCGACCATTCTGGTTCAGTCGTCCTCCATCATCACCGTGATGCTTGTCGGCTTCGTGTCATCGGGGCTGATGTCGCTGCCGCAGGCGATAAACGCAATCATCGGTGCGAACATCGGCACCACGGCGACGGTGTGGATCGTCGCGTTTGCGCCGGATCCGCAGGTGCTTGGCCTCACCGGCATTTTCCTTGGCGGTATGCTGTATTTCTTCGACCAGTGCTTCTTCTTCCTCAAGCGCGAGACCGTCCACAATGTCGGGCTTGGCATATTGGGGCTTGGGCTTGTGTTCCTCGGAATGTACTTCATGTCGAAGGGTGTGCTGCCGATCCGGCAGAACCCTGACATCCAGGCGGCGTTCACGCGGATGGGGGCGACGACGCTCGGCGAGGTCGCGCTTGTTGCGCTGGTGGCCGCAGCCTTCACCGCCGTGATACAGAGCTCCGCTGCGTCGATAGCGATAGGCATGACGCTTGCGTCACAGCGGCTGATAACGTACGAGATGGCGATAGCGATTCTTTTCGGTGCGAACATCGGAACCACGATGACGGCGTGGCTCGCCGCAATCGGCGGCACCGCCTCGGCAAAACGCACTGCGCTAGCGCATACGCTATCGAACGTAATAGGTTCGCTGATCTTCCTGCCGTTCGTCCTTCCGGTCTTCGTGCCGATGGGCAAGTGGATGTTCCCGAACTGGAACGTGGTGACCGAAACGGCGAAGGGTCCGATGCTGCTTGGCGTGATGGCGCCGATAGCCGTCACCGACTCGATATTCTCGATACTGCGCGGCATCCTGTTCTTCCCGGTCGTGAAGCCGTTCGCCGCACTGATCGAGAAGATCATCCCGCAGAAGGAGGAGGAGAAGCCGCACCTCTCTGCGCTCAAGCTCGGCGTGAAGCTCTCACCGGTAATAGCCTGCGACCAGGCGCTTCTCGAAATCGCGTTTATGCGCGAATCGGACATTGACCTTCTCCAGTGCGCCCGCAGGGTCGTGGCTGGCGAATCGGATGAGAAGGAGGAGCATCACATCGTTCGCAGGGAGGGCATTCTTGACAATGTCCAGCGCGAGGTCACGGAGTTCCTCGGCAACATAATGACGAAGCGACTTCCGCAGGATGTCGCGGAGCGTGCGCGTCGTCTGCTCAGGCTTACGGACGAGCTGGAGTCCATCTCCGACGAGGCGGCGCAGATACTCAAGGTCGTGAAGCGGTTGCAGAGCAAAGGGCTTGAAATGTCCGACGTCTCTGTGTCGCTGCTGCTGAACGTGCACGACCGCGTGTTCGCGTTCGCGGAGAAGGTGTCGCCGTGGATAAGGTCGCCGCGTCCGCCGATAGACATAGAGGCGGTGCAGTCCGAGTCGCACGCCATCGGCGCGTTCATCCGCGACTGCCGCCGCACCCAGCTTGGGCGCATCGGGCCGGACGATCCTGATTCGCCGCTTCGTGTTCTCGGCGAGCTGGACATCATAAACGCATACGAGCGCGTCCGCGCATACTACCTGAACATCGCTGAGACGCTTGCGGGCGGCAAGCAGCCGTTCGGCGCCAAGAAGGACTGACGTCTGTCGATTGCCGTTTTGAAACGTCAAACTCCAGCTATTTATCGGATTGCGACTGCGGACGAATTTCTTTCGGCTTCTGCCGCTGTCCGTTTCCGTGGTGAAAATGCGGAGCAGTCCTCAATCGCGGAATTGCCAGGTCGAAAATTCCTCTGTGTCTCCATGTCGTGGCCTCGATTAAAAATCGATTGACATCAAATAGCTTCTTGAAAAAAAAAACCAATATGAGATAATAGTTGACGATTGTTTCCTTAAAGCGATAGAAGGAGTGTTCGTATGTCTCGTAGAGAGCTGGCATTTGCGTTGTCTATCATGTTGTCGCTCACGGTGGCGGCGTTCGTCGCGCCGTTCGCACCCGGCGAGCGCGTTGCGTTCCTTGGCGACTCCATCACGCGGCAGGCGTGGTATCTCGGCTACCTTCAGCTTCATGCCAACCTCAACATGAAGGGCGATGCCGCCAATCTCGTCAATCTCGGCGTTTCAGGCGACACGGCGGCCGGTGCGCTCGAACGTTATGACTGGGACATCAAGCCAGTCCGTGCTGATCGCTTCTTCGTGATGTTCGGCATGAACGACGTCAAAGTTACGCTCTATGACGGGAAGGATCCAGATGCGGCACGCAAGGCCGAACGCGAGCGTGCGCTCACCGCCTATGCCCAGAACCTTCGTGTGCTTGTCGACCGTCTGCGGGCGGATGGTCGAAAGGTTGTCCTGATGACGCCCACTCCGTATGACGAGTACTCGCAGACGAACGAAGGCACGCTTTTCAAGGATGCCAACGAGCAGGGACTATCACTGTGCGCGGAGACGGTTCGCAACCTGGCAATCGAGGAGCAGATTCCATGCATCGACTTGTACCGTCCACTGACACAGCTCTGGAAGATCGCGCCGGAGCCGGGCTACACGCGTGACCGCGTCCATCCCACCGAGAGCGGGGCGCGTTTTGTCGCGGCGGAGATTCTGAAGTCGATGGGTGTGACGGAGCCAGTGCTGCCGACGAACGGAACGGCTTATGCGACGACGATGAAACTTTGTCAGGCCGAAGGGCAGCGTCGCATCCTGCCGCAGGTGCGCATGGACATCACTCGCCGTGGCGGCAACCCTGCGGATCGAGCGAGCTTCGAGGCGACAGTCAAGGCATGGCGTGTGGAGTTAGAGAGCCGTACGAACTGCTCCGAGAAGGATCGTCGCCACTATCTTGATTATTTCACTGGCATCTGGAACTACTACAGAAAGGAGACTTTCCATGATTAAGCAGATAGCCCTTGCAGCGGTGGCTCTTCTGTCTGCCATCTCGGCTTTGGCCGCAGAATTCACGACTCCTGCCAGGCCAGGAGAGAGCGTAATGAGGATTTCCGACCAGTCTATTCCAAATGGAATCTCGTTCAGAGATGTCACATACTGCTCCGTCGGGCAGCAGAACACATTATACAATATGAACACCTTTCTGTGGGCTGGTCTGCCAGACCGATTCTGTACGGACGCAAAGATCGTCTGTCCGGTGGCCCTTAGAGGTTCAATGACCAATGCCAACCTGGACATCTGGTGGCTCGGCTTTCAGGACGCGCCAAAATGTCCGATTGACGCCGCCGACAAGGCGAGCCTTCATGTTTTCGCGGATTCACCCGGCTTGCGCGAAAAATCAGATCACACGTATTATATGCTGAACGGGCGGATGCCGGTTGTGCTTCAGGATAATGCAATTGCTGCAGGCACGTATGTCGATTGGGGCGAGGGGCAGTTCAAGGGGGTGCGCGAGTTTGAGCCGGACGGGCTGATGACGCAGATCGGGATGGCATATAACCGTGGTGCGCAGACGAACGGCTTCATGCTGCTGCGCTTCAATCCCGATGCACTCGAGTGCGGTGGCGAATTCCGTTTCTCTGGATATAGTACGGAAACGGCCGCGACAAATCCGGCTACGGCTGCGATGCATGTCGTCTACTCTGCGGAGGACGAGATCGCGCCGGTCACGTCGCACCTGACGGATGGTGAGCGTATGGGCGCCGATTACGTTAAATCGAGCGTCTCGTGGGTGCAGTATCGCGAATCAGACGGGACGATGGGCTTTGAGTATCCTGCCTGGTGTGGTGTCTGGAACGGCAAGCGCCGCGACTTGGTTTTTGTGTTTGACGCACCGGCATACACCTTGACGAACGCATGGCTCACGCTGACTGCGTTGCCGCCGTTCGTTGGCTCGGCGCCGGACGACGCGAATGTCTCGCTGTCGTTCCTCGGCTTTGTCGACGCTCCGGCGGCGAATGCGGATCTCGAGGTGACGGATGCGATGCTTGAAGGCTATGAGCCGTTTATCCTGCAGACGTCGCTTCCGATTCGTTCGCTCGTCGCTGGACAGAATCTCTTTACCAATGCACGTGGTCAGCGCGATCTGATCCGCATGTTGAACAAGAGGGCAAAGGACGCGGCCTTTGCCGGTGTCGGCCGCACGGGCAAGAAGGCCGTCCTTCGGCTTTCTGTCACATCTGATACGGCGGTGGACTGGTGCTTCTCGCTCGGTTCAGTCGCGACGCCGCGTGTCGAATCGTTCTTTGAGGGTGTGGAGTACCGCAAGGAAATCGCCATCTTTACGAATGGTGACTTTGAAAACGGGTTGGAGGGGTGGACGATCTCGCCGATGCCTCATACGGAAAGCCAGATCGCCGTTGTGACTGATCCGACAGATTCCGGCAACCATTGCCTTCGTCTCTGCAATTGCGACAATCTGCCGAAGGGAATAGATATGTACTGCTCGAGTTATGACAAGGAGACGATAAAACGGTATCGCGGTTATCCGGCACGGGTCACCTACCGAATTTACGTCGATCCTGCTCATCCATTCGTCAAGCGTGGCACGAATCTCACGGAATTTGGCTATTTCATCTGGGTTTACCATGACGCGGAGAAGAAGGCCACGGTACAGCACTCATTCGGAAGAATGGCGGACAACACGACGCAGACCGGTGGTTGGCGAACGGTTAGCGACGGTGGAAATCTTTTCCCTTCCGCTGAACAGGACTACGAGAGACTTTACATACAGCATCGTTTCGATGCGACGTTGGATGCCAATTCGGGAACTGCATGGTATGTCGACGATGTCCAGCTATATGTAGAGGATTTCTACGAGTACCCGAAGGAGCGGATGGGGTTGGTGGTGTCCGTTCGATAGCGTTTTATGAAGAATGTCATTCTTTCGTTGCCTTTGCTTCTGCTGTTTGCGCCTTGGTGTATGCGCGCCGCAGACGTACGCTATCTCAGATATTCACCGGACGCATACAGGGCGATGGTGCCGCGTCATGTGCCGGCGCCGGTGACTGTCGAGTGTGCGCCGTTCTCCACCAGCGGCTTTGAAGCATCCGTATGCCCCTTTTGCGGAAAGAAGGGCAGCGGTTTCAGGTATGACTTCCTTGCCGATCCTGAGAAGGTCGTCTGCGTCACGAGCGGCCGCGACCTTCGCGATTATGCGACGATTGGATCGGACACGTTCACCGATTGGCGCGGTCAGGATTATGTGCGGCGCTACTTCGAGACGAAACTGATTCCGAATGCGTTGAAGAAGGGCGCACCGGTCAAGGTCTTTCCCGAGAACATCCGTGCACGGGAGAAGATCGTTGCCTTGCTTGGACGTTTTGGCGGCAGCGGTGCCTTGCTCAACCTTGCGAACGGCTACGCCGAAACGTGTGATGAGCGCTATGCCGAGCGGGCGATTGCGATTCTGGAGGGGTTCGCGAACGTATTTCCTGCTTGGCCGTGGACGTGCCATTCGGCGATGAAACCGCTGACACGCCGAGAGCTGACAGACAAGGCGAAGATTCATGACAGCGGATATCACGGCTGGATGGGCCCGGCGCGTCTCGCTTCCGGGATGCCGCGTTTCCGCAATCCGGAGGAGGCGCTCTACTTCGCCAATATCGCCCGCGCCTATCGTCTGCTGGAGAAATCTGCGAGCTGGAATGGCCGTCGCGAGAAAATCCGTCGCGACCTGCTGGAAGAGGGGGCTCTCCACTTCCGCGCCTATGGCGCAAAGCAGTGCGTAGCGAATGCAATCGGCATGTATGCGCCGGCTCTCTATGAGCTTGGCCGGGCACTGAACGACAAGTATCTTTTGGACGGCTTCGATCGCATCATGGAGGACTTTCTCTACAACGAGAACCATTACGACGGCATCAGCACGGAAGGCAGCATCGACTACGCCCGAATGGTCGGCGGCATGTGGGGCGTCTTTCGCTCGACGGGTCTTGTCTCCAATGATGCCTATCGTGCGAAGCATCCGTTCCTCGCCTACGCCGGAAAGACGGAGCAACGGCTGGCGAACAGTTTCGGCGGAATGCCTGCGCTCGGCGACCAGCACATGAGGCAGTATGACATTCGCCTCCCGGCGGCACGCGACGCCGTTGGCGAAGAATGCGGCGGCTGGGGACTTTCCGTTCTCCGCGCCGGTTCTCGAGACAAGCGGCTCGACCTCTACTTCTCACATGACCGTTGCTCGGCGCATTCGCACGATGACACGCTTGGGCTTCAGTTCTTCTACCGTGGAGTGCCGCTTCTCGAACAGTTTGGCGATACACGCGACACGGTTGACCTGAACGAGAAAATACCGAATGCGGACGCATTTGCGAAACTCGCGTATCCTGCCCGCATTGTCATGTCCGACCCGCGCAAGCGCGGCTTTAATCTGCAGGATATGACGACAGGCCTGACAAAGAACCTCGTCATTGTCGACGACTACTGGTCTAACAACGGATGGTACACCGCCTACAAGGGCGGGCACGGGGACCGGCGTGAGCCGTACGGACAGCTCAATGCTCGCACGGGGCGTGTTCCGGAGAGTGACTTCCAGTTCGTCGAGGCCGAGGCACGCGACATGAACGCCAAGAGTTATCAGGGAATGGATGACTACCGGCGCGCGATTTGCGTCGTGACGCGTCCAGACGGTACGCCGTATGTCGTCGATTTCTTTACGGTCTGCGGCGGACATCGCCACCTGTTCCTGCTCCATTCACGTGGCAGGGAGGTCTTCTCGACGCTCGGTCGCGGAGAGACGTATGACCATCTTGAGGATGTTCCGCGCAATTCTGTCGCCGATTCGTTCGTGTTTTCTGGCGGATCGATTCTATTTCCGTCCAACGTGCTGAACAATGTCGTTGTCGGTCCCGCGATCCGCGGTGCATGGCGTCATGCCTGGGAGTTCGATTACGCCGCCTGGGCATCGAAGTCGCATCCTCCGGCGAAGGATCTACTTGTCAAACCGCAGCGTCTTGATGTCTGGGGTTTCCTGTCTCCGCGAAACGGTGCACGTGCGATTCGTGCTGACGGACACTATCCCGTGACGATCGAGGAGAACGTGGGTGGCGTAAACAGCCGGTACCGGTTTCAGTTCGAGAACGCCGTGCATTACGCCGGCTTGCGCAGCGAGTCGGACTATCTCATCAAGGATACGTATGTTCAACTCTATGCGATGCGCGGTACGGACGAGCCGGAGTGCGTCCGGTCCGTGAGACGGATGGAGGGGCCTGACGTGGCGACGGCAGGCTGCGCGGCGCTGTCGATTGCGTTCGCCGACGGCACAGAGGAAATCGTAGCCTGGAACGGGCGTGCGCAGAAGCGGTCTTGGGATGGAGGCCGACTGTCCACCGATGCCAGGGCAGCCTTCGTGCGGTTGTCGGCCGACGGAAAGGTCGCTGCGGTGCGCATTTCGGGCGGCACATTCCTCGATTATGCGGGAGAGCGCAGGGTACGGGCTGTGAAGGGAACTTGCCGAGCGAAGGTCATATCCGCACGGGATGGCGAACTCCTGCTCTCCCAGGCTGAGGATTGGCCAGTCGGCGAGGCATGGCGCGGACGGACTGTTCGCGTCGATTTTCCGTTCGGCGCACGGCGCGAGGCGTTTGAGATCGACCGCATCGAGAGGACGGATGCCGGCGTTCGTGTCGTGCTGGCCGGTGCGCCGTTCTTCACCTATCATCGCGGAAAGGTGCTCGGCTTCACAGGCAACGGCATCAACCGGGCCAACCAGTTCTCAGGTACGTTGCTTTGGAAGGGCGGACAGACGACACGCTACATGTCAGGTTGCCGTCTCGAGGTGCCGGAAGCGGGCTTTGTCGGTCATCTCGACCGCGCCGACAATCAGGTCGGGCATGACACTGAACGCTTGAGCGTTGTCGAGGACGTTGATCTGCAGGCGGCTGGACTCAAGCCAGGGATGGATTATTTAGTTTGTCCGGAGTGGTACGGCGCAACGGCTGATGTGATGCAAGAGGCGAGCTTAACGGAGTGAGATGGATATGAACAGGCACATGCTTGTGATCGTTGGAATTGTCTTGTCCTTTGTTCTTGTTGCGGATGATACGAATCGGTCTGCAGCCTGTGGCGGTGCCGTTGCGCCGCAGAATGATGTTGCAGTCTCGCCCTTGGATCTCCTTTTGCCACGTCCGGCGCGAATCGTGCGGATGGCGGGAGCGGCCGATATGGCGGCGCTGACTCATGTCACGGAGCGGGTTGGCGATGTTGGCGCTCCTGCCGGTAAACCGGCAGAGGAATCATATCGGCTCGAAATCTCGTCCGCCGGCGTCACCCTTACGGCACCTACGGAGAAGGGGCTTCGCTATGGCCGTGTCACCCTGAAGCAGCTGACGGCGCTTGCTGCGCCCGGCCCTGTGCCCGCCTGTGCGATCACCGACTGGCCGGATCTCCCTTGGCGCGGCCTTTTGCTCGACTGTGGACGGAACTACGCCGAACTTCCGCTTGTCCTTGAGACGATCGATATGCTCGCCCGCTACAAGATGAACATCTTTCACTGGCATCTTACCGATTATCATGGCTGGCGGCTTGAGTCAAAGATATTCCCGGAATTGCAGGCGCCACGTGCATTTGAGCGTCAGATCGCCCGCTATTACACGCAGGCAGAATTCCGCGCCGTGATTGACTATGCCTCGCAACGCGGAGTTACAGTCGTGCCGGAGATTGACGTGCCTGGCCATTCGGGTGCGTTCCGCCGTGCGTTCGGTTTCAAGACGATGCGCGATTCTGGAGTGGACGAGAAGATCTGCAGGCTGATTGACGAACTCTGCTCGTTGGCGACGCCAGCGGAGATGCCGGTCATCCATCTCGGTACGGACGAAGTCCGCAAGGACGAAGAAAGAGCGTCCGATGAATCGTATGAGCGTTGGGCGCGTCGGGTGACGGCGAACGGAAGGAAGGTGATGGGGTGGTGGCCGGGTCATGCGCTCGTGACGGATGGTCAAGTCATCCAGCAGACCTGGTATGAGACGGTCTCACCAACTGGGCCGTATGTCGATGCGACATGCTATTACATCGATTCGTTCGATCCGGCTGGGCTGCTGGCCCAGGCGGCATTCAAGCGTCCATGTTCATATCCAGGCGATTCGAGAAACCGTCTCGGTGGCGAAATTCAGGCCTGGCATGACGATCCGATCGAGACGTCCGGCGACCTCGTTCGTGACAATCCGCTTTTCCCCGCAATCGTCCAGTTCAGCGATTCCTATTGGCGCGATCTGCCGACGAACCGAACAGACCTCATCTTCTGTCCGCCGTCTCCCGGTTGCGACGGCTTCAGCCGTCTCGTCGACCTGGAGCGACGTGTCCTTGCGCAACGTGACCGCGTGTTGACTGATCTGAATCGCCCTTTCCATTTTGTCGCGCAGACGCATATGCGCTGGCGTATTGAGGATGCCGCAGGAAAAGTGCTGAAGTCCGACATCCCCTCCGGAGTTGTCTACGTGCGCTCTCCGCGGGCCGAGTGGGGGTATGCAGGTTTTCTCGATGCCGTGACGGGGTCGGTGACATTGGTTTCCTCATTTGTGTCCCAGGTGGAGCGAGAGGCTGGGGCAATCATCGAGACGAGCGCCTTTCACCGAAGCGGCGCGAGAACGTATGGTCTGCCCGCCCAGAGCCAGTGGAATCGATATGGTGCGATTGTGGAGCTGAACGGCGAACGCCTGACACCGCCGGTTTGGCATCGCACGTCCGTACCCAATGATGCGTTGACGGCTCCGCCATGGTCGGACGAGAGCGCATGGATTCGTCCACCGACGCCGATCCGCATCCGGAGGGGGCGTAACGAAGTGCGGATTGTCCTGCCGAAGACGGACAGCGTCTGGTACTGGTGTGCAGCCTTCATCCCCGTAGAGGGAACGCGTGAGCATCCGCGTGAAATCCCCGGATTGGTCTTCGACTCTGCGGCGGGCACGAATTGATCGTAGGAGATCGGCACTGTTTCCCCTGTCTGAAACTGCTCCACGAGATATTGCAACTTTCCGCAGTATGCGGCGTTGGCGGCATTGTGGCATTTGCCGGAGCATTATGGTAAAATTTCTGCCCTTTAAGCAAAGGAGTGGAGCAAGAAGGATGAAGACTGTCCTGATATGCGCGTGTGCGCTTTTCGCGGGTTTTGTTGCGAATGCCGATGTCATCGTGATGAAGTCCGGAGCCAAGTTCATAGGCACGGTCAAGCACATCGAGGGCGGAACCGTCGATTTCGCCTCGGAAGACGTAGGCGACATCAAGATAAAGCAGGCGAACATCGTCTCGATGACGACCGACAAGGCGAACCCTGTGGAGTTCACGGACAAGCGAATCGAAACGGGCGTTATCGCTCGCAGCGATAGCGGTTTCACGCTCGACGGAAAGCCGCTTGACATGGACAAGGTTAAGTCAGTCAACCCCACGCCCGAAAAGTGGCACGGCAGCGTGAACCTCTCCGCGACGGCCGCTCGCGGGAACTCGGTGTCTGAAGCGGTGTCGCTGTTCGCGGATGTCTCCCGTCGCTGGGAGAATGATCGCTTCACCGGTTCGCTTTCGTACAACTTTGCGCAGTCCGGCGACACGAAGGAAGACAAGCAGAAGACCTCCAACCGCTTTGAGGCGCAAGCGCAGGAAGACCATTTCTGGACGTCGCTTCTGTACGGGTTCATCAACGGCAAATACGAGTATGACCGCATCATGAACCTCGACTACCGCTACCGCATCGGCGCCGGTCTCGGTCTTCAGTGGCTTGACGGCCGCTCGTTCGATGGCCTCGGCAAGTGGAGCTTCAGTCAGGAAGTCGGCGCGTCGTGGGTGAAGGAGCGCTTTGAATCGTCGTTGGATGATGACTATGCCGCATTCAGCTACGCCCACCATCTTGCGTGGGATCCTAACTGGCTCGCCGGGTTGAACTTCACGCACAATTTCGCGTACTATCCCGAGCTCAGCGACTGGGCGGACAACTACCTGATTGACAGCGACATCGGCTTTACGTATGCGTTCATGGCCGACTGGCAGCTGATCGGAAAGATAGAGTGGGACTACAAGAGCAAGGTCGGCGAAGGCACCAAGCATTCCGACCTCCGCTACATGCTTGGTCTCGGCTACAAGTGGTGATCTTTGACGGAGTGTGAAGGGATATGAGAATCGCCATATGCTATCCGCCGCTGCCGAGCGAAAAGGGTGTTCCGCTCCTTTCGCAGAACAGGCAGTTTCAGTGGTTCTCGCGTCCGACGTACATCTTCCCGGTCGTCCCCGCGACGGCCGCGACGATGCTGAAGGGCGCCGGACATGAAGTGCTTTGGCTTGATGGTATAGCGGAGGAGCTTTCGCCTGATGAATTCGACAGGCGTCTGCACGAGTTTCGCCCAGACTACGTGGTCGTGGAGACGAAGACGCCTGTCGTGAAGCGGCACTGGAAGTGGATTGCCGCCCAGAAGGAGATGCCGTCGCAGAATGTCGCCCGCTATGTGCTGGTAGGCGATCATGTCACCGCCATGCCAGGCGAATCCATGGAGAAGTGTCCGGTGGATTACATCCTCACCGGCGGCGATTGGGACTTTCTTCTCTGCAATCTCATCGCGTCGGGCGACGACGTCTCAAGGTACGAGCCGGGCATATGGTACAGGACGTCCGACGGCGGCGTTGCGGATACAGGTCGCTTTAGGCTCGACCACGACCTCAACTCCGCTCCGTGGATAGACCGTGACCTGTGCAAGTGGCAGCTGTACGCCAAGAAGAACGGCAACTTCCGCCGCACGCCCGGAACGTACATAATGTCAGGACGTGACTGCTGGCACGCGAAATGCACCTTCTGCAGCTGGACTACGCTGTATCCGACGTACAGGACGCGGAAGCCGCTTGATGTGGTGGATGAGATAGAGCATCTCGTGAAGGATTACGGCGTAAAGGAGATCATGGACGATTCCGGCTCCTTCCCGGTTGGCGAGTTCCTCAAGACGTTCTGCGACGAGATGGTCAGGCGTGGACTGAACAGGAAGGTGCGCATCGACTGCAACATGAGGTTCGGGCGGCTCACCGCCGCCGACTACCGGATGATGCGCAAGGCTGGATTCCGGCTTGTGCTGTTCGGGGTTGAGTCCGCCAACCAGTACACGCTCGACAGGTTCGTTAAGGCCCTGAAGGTCGAAGACATCGAAAACGGCGCGAGGTGGGCGAGCGCCGCCGGGCTTGATGTGCATCTCACGTTCATGTTCGGCCATGCCTGGGAAGGTCCGGCGGAGATCGCAAACACCGTCAGGCTCGCCCGGCGGATGCTTGCGAAGGGATGGGCTTCCACGCTCCAGTGCACGTTGACCGTCCCATACCCCGGTACGCCGCTCTTCAGGGAACTGGCGGAATCCGACGGGTTGACCACTCTTGACTGGGACGAGTATGATATGCGCCGCGCCATCACAAAGACGCCGCTTGCGAGCGAGGCGGAGATAAAGTGTGCGATCCGCGACGTGTATCGCGGATTTCTCCAGCCCGCCGCGCTTCTCCGGCGCATTGCATCCACGAGGACGCTCTTCGACTTCTCGTTCTACTACAGGGGCATCCGTTCGCTTCTTGGACATCTTCTCGATTTTGGCGGCGCAAAGGGAGACGGAAAATGATTGACCTCAGCGAAAGGCAGAGGAAATGGACGGCGGCGGGCGTCACGTCGCTTGCCGTTGTGGTCGTTGCGGCGTTTGCCCTCGGAATAGGATGGCTCGTTCTCAAGATGCTGCATCTTGCCGCCCCCGCACTCGCCCCAGTGATTCTTGGAATGTTTCTGTCCATGTTCTTCAAGCCGTACTATGGATGGTTCCTGCGGCGGATGCACAATCCCACGCTTGCGTTCCTCTCGATGTCGTTCACGGTGCTTCTGCCCGCAGGCGTGGTGCTGTGGTTTGCGGGCACTGCGCTTGTTGAGCAGGTTTCTGCGTTCATTGCGATAGCTCCGACGATAATGACACGCGCAAGCGCATGGGTGCAGATGAACCATCCCGGACTGCATTCCGGTCTGATTCGGCTTGGCGTCCCGGATTCCGCGCTTGTGTTCTTCACTGATCCGCTTCGGTTTTCGCACGACATCCTTTCCCAGCTTGGTGCGCAGTATGGCGGACAGGTGGTGAGGGCGGGGTTCAGCCTTGTGAAGTATTTTGAGTGGATCATTGGCTGGCTTGTCACGACCATATTCTTCGTCTACTTCCTCATGAAGCCGCGGCTCTACGGCAAGGATTGCGTGAAGCAGATGCCGTTCCTGAAGGACGGGACGCGGGATCTTGTGGAGAAGCAGATTGATACGTTCATTGACATCCTCGTGTCGTTCTTCCAGCGTCAGGTGATAATATGCCTTATCGAGGGAGTGCTGTACGGGCTTGGCTTTGTGCTGGTTGGGCTTCCGTACGGTTTTGTGATAGGGTTTGCCCTCGGCGTCGTGAATCTCGTGCCGTTCCTCGGTTCCGTCGTGTTCCTGCCGATTGCGCTTCTGCTTGCGTTCTTCGGTGATGGCGGCAGCGTCCTGCGGCTTGTCGGCGTCACCTGCGTATGGACGGCGGGACAGTTCGCCGACGGGTATGCCATAACGCCGCTCATACAGGGCAAGAGCACAGGGCTTGGATTTGCGGGCGTAATATTCTCGTTCCTCTTCTGGAGTGCGGTGTTCAAGTCGCCCATTGGGTTGCTGCTTGCGATTCCGCTTTCGGCGTTCTGTCTTGTGCTTTGGCGCACAATCAAGGAACGCTGCATCAAAGGCGTGATATAGCCGCCATGAAATGCGGCGCAAGGTGCAGTCTTGGCGGACTGCTGGCGGAGCAGTTTCGGGCATGGCGTCCGGGTGAAGTCGCATGGCTCGTTTTCTGTGTAGGCTCTGTCGCCGGGTTGTCGCTGTGCTGCGGCGATTCCGTTGTTGGAATCATCGCGGCCGTGACCGGGATGCTCTACACGGTTCTTGCCGGCAAGGGCAAGGCGCTGTGCTTTCTGTTCGGGATGGTGAACACTCCGCTTTACGCCTACCTGTCGTATGCGCACTGCTACTACGGTGACTTCGCGCTGAACGTGTACTATTTTTTGATGATGTTTCCAGGCCTGATGGCATGGGGGCGCAATCGTGCGGAGACTGCGGAGGAGGGAATCGTCCGTACGCGGCTTGCCACACGTGAGCGCGTAGCGCTCGCAGTGGTTTGCATATCGGCTACGGCGGCGCTCTGGTGGGTTCTTGCCCGATGTGGCGGAAGCCGTCCTCTCTGCGATGCCTTCACCAACGTCCTCTCCGTCGCCGCAATGGCGCTCACAGTCCGCAGGGCAATCGAACAGTGGGTGCTCTGGATCGCCGTCGATGCCGTGGAGGTGTTCATGTGGATCAAGGTATGGCTTTCAGACGGCGGAATGGTTTCGGTGATGCTGATGTGGCTGCTCTTCCTCGCCAACGGGATATACATGCTTGTTCTGTGGATGCGCGTGGAGAAACGCCGCGGCGGCACTGCCGCCCGGCGGGCTTCGCCCCGGTGTACGGCTTGCGCCGACGCGCCCATTCGCCGCAATTCGTGATATGCTTCAAATGATTCCAGCGACATACGGCATTTGAAGAACGGTTCAGCGTAAATCCCATCTCAGCACTGGTTTCAGACAGAATGAACTGAGGTTTGATTATGCGGAAATGTCGGGCAAATGATACGGATGCAGGTTGTGGTATAATACGCCGCATGACAGTTTTGAGAGCGAGAGACATCAAGGCGAAGGCAAGGGCGGCGCTTCGCGTGGACAGGCAGTTCCTGCGCTACGTTGCCGGCTATCTGCTGCTGAACCTGATTGTGATTCTGCTTGTGCTTCCTCTTTCGCTGATACTGTCCTCCGGCATAGAGATGTCGGGGATCATGCCGTTCTTCCAGCCTGGCGGACGTCCGGAGATCGGCCTGTTCCTTGATCCGGACGTGATGCTCCCCCTGCTTGGTTCAGTGTCGGTGTTCTCCCTTCTGGTGATGTATCCGATAGGATTTTCGGTTTGGGGGCAGTCGGCCATGTCGATAGCGGCGGTGCGCCGCGGATTGACTTTCGGGCACTCCATTTCGGGGTGGGGGCATGGCTGGAGGATGGGATGGATTCTTGCGGTGAAATGGCTGTACGTCTCCCTTTGGTGGCTTCTGCTTGTCGTTCCCGGCATAGTCAAGGTCATTTCCTATTCCATGACCGAGTTCATAGCGGTGGATCATCCGGACTGGAGCGCAAACCGCTGCATTGCGGAGTCGCGTAGGCTGATGCATGGGAACAAGATGAGATATTTCCTCTTCAACCTCAGCTTCATCGGCTGGGGCATCCTGCTTAACGTGGTGTGGCATATGCAGCAGCTGCTTCTTGGAATGTTCTGCCAGTGCATGATCGTGCCGTATTACGAAACGGCGAGAGCGGCATTCTACGAAGACCTGCTTGACCGCGATGAACGGATGCGGACGGATGGATCCGCATCGGATGCCGCCGAAGGCAAAGACTGCGGCGGCGCAGTTTGACTTTAAAGTGCATATTCAAGAACAAGGAGAATGACAAATGACGCTTGAAGAACAGGTAAAGGCGATGCTTGACGCACTGCGGCCGATGCTGCAGCAGGACGGAGGCGATCTGGAGTTTGTGAAGATGGAGGGCAAGGTGGTGACGTTGAGGCTCACCGGTCACTGCGGCACCTGTCCGTATGCGATGATGACACTCAAGCAGGGCATTGAGATGAAGCTCAAGGAACTCGATCCCGAACTGAGCGTCGAGCGGGCGGCGGACTGACATCACACAGACGGATTGGCATTTCATCATGGATACATTCAACGTTTCACTGGTTGGCGTAGGCGGACAGGGCATTCTGCTCACGGCGAATCTGCTTGGCCGCGTGGCGGCGCTTGCCGGACTTGACGTCAAGAAGTCCGAGATACACGGAATGGCTCAGCGCGGCGGATCTGTCGCATCGAGCGTGCGTTTTGGCGAGAAGGTCTTTTCGCCGATAATCCCTGCGGGCGAAAGCGATCTGCTCGTGGCGTTTGACCGCCTTGAGGCGCTCCGCTGCGCATCCCAGCTGAAGGCCGGCGGCAAGGCTCTTGTGAACGACGTATACCTTACGCCGGTCACGGTGTCCTCCGGACAGCAGCCGGAAGTTGCGGATCTCGCCGGTTCGCTCAAGACGGCGCTGCCGGGCGCAATCTATGTCGATGCCGCCGGGATTGCGAAGGATGTCGGCAACGAGCGGACAGCCAACATGGTCATCGCCGGAGCGCTTTCCGCGCTGACGCCGTTCGAGGAGTCTCTGTGGCTCAAGGCGATGGCGGAGACGTTCACGGGCGCGAAGGCCAAACTGCTTGAGATCAACGAACGGGCGTTTGCGCTCGGTCGCGCCGCCGCATCCGCTTGACGCCGCTGCGTCATCTCAGGGGAGCGGTCCCCCATGACGGCCCGGAAGTGTCGGAGAGACTACCAGTCCACCGGCTTCCGGGCGGATTTCTTTTCGGAGTGGGCGTGCTTGTCGTCAAGCATCCTTTGACGCTGTCTGCGTGAACGTCGCCGTTTCTGCCGTCTCTTCTTCTCGATCAGCTGCTGTTTCTCGGATTTACGTTTATGCTCCCTTTCAAGCAGCGTTTCGGCGAGTGCGCGGCGGGCGAGCCATCTGTTGTCTTCGCGTGAGCGCGATTCGCCGAAGCGGATCTGGATTCCGCTTGGGAGATGCTTGAGACGCACAACGTTGGAGGTCTTGTTGGTCTTCTGACCTCCCGGACCGCCGCCGAGAATGAACGTCTCTTCAAGTTCGCATTCCGATACGGCGGCCTCCGCGAGCAGTTCGCGTATGCGGGCTATTGTCGCTGGCGCAAGCACGGGAGCATCCTTTCGGCGTTTGATGCGGTCAGTTCCGCAAGGGTGTCCGGATCGGTCTTTCGCAGCTCGGCGAGAAACCGTACGGTATGTTCGATGAACGCGGGTTCATTCTCGCTTCCGCGCATTGGCACCGGGGCGAGGAACGGCGAGTCCGTTTCGACAAGCAACCTGTCGTCCGGCGCGTAGCGGGCGGCGTCGCGTACGTTCTCTGCGGCTCTGAACGTGACAATGCCGGATATCGAAATCATGAATCCGCGGTCGAGAAGGCTGCGCTCGAACGGAACTGAACCAGTGAAGCAGTGTATGATTCCGTTGTGGAAGTCGTTTTCGTCCAGCACGCCGAGCGTTGCGTCGTCGGCGTCGCGTGTGTGTATCACAACCGGCAGGGAAAGCTCCTTCGCAAGCTCAAGCTGTGCAGCGAAGAGGTCGCACTGCGCCTTTGCGGTTTCTGGGGAATAGTGGAAGTCAAGCCCGATTTCGCCGATTGCAGATATCTTTTTGCGGTTGTCGATGGCTGCGGAGAAGTCGTAGCGCGGACATGTTCCGGCGTCTGCCGACGCCTGTTCGCGGTCGAGGCCAAGGGCCAACCTTACGGACGGCAAAGACGCATTGTCCTCCGCCAGCCTGGCGGCAAGAAGTGCGGCCCTGTTCAGTTCCGGCGAACCGCCGACGGCCATGAGCCGCGACACCCCGGCGGCAGATGCGCGTTCGAGCGTCGTGCGGGTTTTGTTTTCGTCCACCGGAAAATGTGCGTGGGTGTCAAAAAGATTCATGACGGGTTATTGTACCATATGCAACTGTCTGATACAATTTCGCGCATGGAGACGCATTTTGGATTTGAGGAGCAGATGGAGGCCGTGCGCGGCGGATGGCTTCAGGGACGCTACCATTCGGAGGATGGCGATACGGTGGCGGATATGCTGTCATTCAAGGCGGTGTTTGAGATAAACCCGTTTGAGGTCGGTGCAGACCATTCGGAAGAAAGGCGCAGATATGCGAAAAGGAGGCGGATCGTAGAGCGGCTTCTCGATGTGCGCGTCCTAATGCGCCGTCCGTTCATGTCACTGTCCAACGGCGAAATGCGCCGGGTGCTGTTCGCCCGCGCCATCTTGAGGTGCAGTGGACGGCTTGTCCTGGATGATCCGTTTGGCGGACTTGATCCTGAACGTCGCCGGAAGATGCGCGACATAATCGATGCGCTGAGAAGTCGTGGGTTGGAAATAGAGGTGTCCGGCGGCGATGTGGATGCTCTGTTGCAGAAGCCGGATGCGGGACGTCCATCGGTGCGCAGGGCGCATGGCAGGATGTTGCGTGATGCGCTGCCGGTTGTTGAGATGCGCAGCGTAAATGTGTCCTTTGGCGGCCGGACGCTTTTCAGGGATTTTTCGTGGACGGTTAAAGAGGGTGAACGTTGGGTGCTCAGCGGTCCGAACGGCAGCGGCAAGACCACGCTGCTCGCGCTGATATCCGGTGATGCGCCACGCAGCTACGCATTCGACATATCGGTGTTCGGCAGACGGCGAGGAACGGAGGGTGTGGCGCTTGGGGACATCCGCGCCGAGATAGGCGTTGTGTCCGCAGAGCGTCAGGTGTACCTTGGCGAGTCATCGGACGAGCAATTGACGGCGGCGTTTGCCAAAAATCCGCGACTGCTTCTGCTGGATGAGCCGTGCTGCAATCTGCGGGACGCTGCTGCGAAACGGCTTCTGCGCAAAGTAGGTGCATGGTTGGATAGACATCCGCGCACTGCGGCCATATGCGTCGCGCACCGTCCCGACCATGTGCCGCCGGGATTTTCGCTTGAGCTTACCCTTCCGCAATCAAAGTAATTTGTCGATTCCTCGATTGATTGTGGTGGAGATGGTTGATTCCCTCCACCGAAAACACAGAAGCCGCATTCTCGCGGATACTGTAATGCATAATTGTTGATTCAGCGTTGAAATCCTTGTTGAGTTCGTAGGATTACGATGCGGACGAAATTGTGTCGGCATCGGGAGTTTCGGAGGCTTGGAGGCGCGAGGTCGTTCCACTATTCGCCTCGAACTCCATGACTCCAGAACTCCCCGCAACGGAAGCAACGAACTTCCGCGCCCGCATGATACAGATAGACACAACGTCTCGTCCGCCAGGAAAAAAATTGGGGAATCGCCAACGGTCAATCTGGTGGATCATGTCAAAACTTTGCGTCCTTCGCAGAGCTGCAGCTCTATGACAAAAAATGACGTTCCATCCTGAACTGTAAACCGATGGATTTGCAAAGTGTAAAATAACCAAAGAAAATCCATATAAATCAGCAAATAAAATTTGGTATTGACAATAAAAAAAAAAATGATATCTTAATTGCCAATTAAGCGGGGTAAGGTGTACAGGTGGTATGCCGGGAACTTGTTTAATTCCAGGAGATTGGGCAACTGAAAGGACTGGAATAAGAAAAGCGGTCATGTCAGAATTCATGAATGTGGTTTCAGACGGTAGTTTCATGCCTCTGAAGGTACAGACTGCTGAACATGACGGCAGAAAAAATTAGTGCACTTTTGAGCGAAACGGTCGGTATAATCCGGCCAATGCGAACGGAGTGGAAAACACAGACATAGACTTTCATTTCGCAGTTGACACGGGTGTGCCATACAGCGGGTGTGAACGCAAAAATAAACAAGAAAGAATAAAAGAATGAACAAGTTAATCGCATTCATCGGCGTAATCGCCGTAGCAGGAATGATCTCGGGCTGTGTCACAGGCGGCGCAGGCGAGGATAAGGTCGCCAAATGGCAGCGCGAACGTACACCGGTGGAGGTACTGAAGTCGAGGATCGAGGTCAAGGCCGCTGGCG
>CAYTWE010000009.1:0-4504 GCA_964440985.1 uncultured Lentisphaeraceae bacterium
CATTTTTGAAGCGTTCTACCCAATGCCGCGCATTATACCAAAAAGTTGCGCGACAAAACATAAGATCGAACAAGCTTCCACACAACGCAATATCTGCGTCTTTTTTGCCGCATTGTCATCCATGCCTTAAATCCATATGCTATAATCGTTTTTTTTTTATGCCATGTAACGGAGAAAAGCATGTTAAAGAACAATCTGTTTCCCTGCGCACTTGCGGCGCTCGCAATGAACCTGGCAGCGTCCGCAGACTATTATGTGGCAAATGACGGAAGCGACGACAATGATGGACTTTCCGCAGAGACCCCGCTTCTCACCATCGACAAGGCAATTTCGCTGGCAGGCCCCACAACGAACATCTATGTTGCCCCTGGCGCATATCAGACCACCGCACAGTACGGCGTGAACCTAACCGCCAACCTGATCGGATGTGGCGCAACACGCGATGACGTAATCATTCGGTCGTCCGGCGAACACAGGACGTTGCGTACAGCCTCCACTGCGTTCATGACAAACCTCACCATCATAGGCAACACCGACTGGAAGGCGGACAAGGGTGGCGCAGTTGAAATGACGGGCGGAACGATTGTGGACTGCGTAATCTCAAACGGAACTGCGCATTCTAACGGCAGTCACGCCGGCGGCAACCTCTACATGAACAACAATGCCGTCGTCATGCGTTGCGACATAGTCTGCGGCAGCGCGACGAACCGGGGCGGCAACGTATATCTCGATTCCGGAACGCTGAGCGGCTGCACGATACGCAACGGCCGGTCGTCAAACGTCGGCGGCAACCTCTACATCTACAACGGCACAGTCACAAACTGCACAATCAGCGGTGGCGTATCCGTCGGTGACGGCGGCAATGTGAGAATGCACAACGGATCGCCTCTGCTTATTGATTGCATCATCTCGAACGGCACAGTCACAGCCAAGGAAAAAAAAGGTGCCAATGTGTACATGGACGGCAGCGCAAGGCTTATGAGATGCCGCCTCACTGGTGGTGCCAACACAGGCGGATATAATTCCGGGAGCATCTGCGCCTACAGCGAATCGGCCGTGATCGACAGCTGTCTCATCGAGCAGAGCCATGTCGGCGGCATACTGTACGGGGGCAAGGCGAAAGTGTGCCTCACGACCATTGTAAACAACCAAGAATATGGAATGTGGAACTGGTCGCAGAGACCGCGTCTCTACAGCTGCGCAATCTTCGGAAACGGATCTGGAAGAGATTGGTCTGGTGATCCTCCTACAAAATATGACGATTCTGACGTTCGCGGCTGTGCCGTCCCGGAAACAGTGTCATGGTCTGGCTCATACAACACCACGGTCATCGACGAGACCGCCTTTGCCGACTACGCAAACGGCGACTACCGTCCCGCCACGGGATCGCCACTGATCGACGCAGGATGCACAGACACAGGATGCTTCTACAGTGACCGCGACATCGACGGCAACGTCAGGTTAGTGAAGGCCGCAGACATCGGATGCCATGAAACGCAGACCTCCACCATCGGCAACATGGTATGCGTGAACGCGAACGCAACGCCAAAGGTTCCGTACGACACGACCGAAACCGGATTGCGCTCTATCTCCGAGGCGGTGAACGTACTGAAGTCCACAGATGGCGGCATCGTGAATGTCGCGCCGGGAACATACAGCATATCTGCGCAGATCACAATCGCAACGAACACCGCCGTAATCGGACACGGAGACACGCCCGAAGCCACTGTGGTGAGGCAGACATCCATCGCAAAGAGCGGAAACCAGTATTGCCGTGTGTTTGAGATTGTCGGCAGCGGAGCCACCGTCGCAAACCTCACGATGGAGAACGGAACCGTCTACAACCAGAACGGCGGCAACTTGAGAATCACCGCAGGCATGGCATCCAACTGCGTGATTCGCAGCGGCACTGTGACGGCCGACGGCGGCAGCGCCGCCGGCGCCGGAGTGGAACTTGGAGCACATGGGCTTGTTACGCACTGCTGGATAACGAACAACATATGCGTCAGCACCAGTTCAGATGCGAACGCCAGAGGCGGAGCAATTTTCTGGCCGTACAATTCAAAGGGCGGCCTCCGCAACTCGCTTGTCGCATACAACATCTACCGTCCATCGAATGACGGTGTTCGCGGCGCGGCGGGTCTCATGCTCTACGGCGGGAACGATACCGCAGTGATAGAGAACTGCACAGTGGCATCGAACGTTGTGGAGGGAAGCGTCGCCACCGCAGCGGGCGCCACGAGCCATTCATCATGGTACACCACCTTCCGGAATTGTGTGTTTGCCGGGAATCGCGAAACCAATCCTGACCGGATCTCCAGCGTATATTTCATCACGCAGACAAAGGTGTACAACTGCGTTGCGGATGTCGCTCCGTCGCTCAACGTGAAATACCACGCCGATTCCACTGCGCTCACGATCGGCCCAGTCGCGCAGATGTTCCGCGATTCCGCAGACATCAAATTCATGCCGCTCCCCGGCGGTCTTCTCTACAACCACGGAGCCGCACCGACCCACAACGCAGCGACGGACCTGGCAGGGGCTCCAAGAATTGCGTTCAGCACAATAGACATCGGTTGCTACGAAAGTCGCCACCGTCCGATGTTCGTGATAACCATACGCTAAGCTGGAGCGTCGGCATAAATGAAACAGAGTGCAATCTTCACATTCATCGCCGCTCTGACGTTTTCGGCCTGCGCCGTTTGCCCTTCACTGAATGAGTTCTCGCCCGTCCACAAGGTACGCATGAGCCGATGCGCAGACGATTCCGTGCGGGTTCTCTTCGACAGCGCAGAATGGGATTCTGGAATCGCGTGGAAGTGCGCGGACGGAGCCGACTTCTCACGGGGAAAGTTCCTGGCGGTTGACGTTGAAAATCTCTCCAAGGATCGGCAGAGCCGCCTTACGATGCACGTCTCCGCCGGTCGAACCGAGGGCGACTCCGGTGACCACGCAACGGCAATCGCAAAGCGCAACAGATCCGTAAACACGGGAATCGCATTGAATCCCGGCGAACGCGGAACGATGAAGCTCCAGCTCATGCATCCATCGATATATGGTGCGCCGGAGGGAACAAAAGGGCCGTACGTCATCGACACGGAACACATCACGAAAATCGAGTTCAAAATGCAGTGGCCGTTCGAGGATGAAATTGCAGGGCTTGCAGACCTGAAGCTGTCGAATCTCAGGCTTGAGGGCGAGCCGGACGGCAACCGACGCATCGTCGCCGAAAAATACGCACCATTCGTCGATCAGTACGGACAGTTCGCCCACGATGACTGGAACTTCAAAATCCACTCCGATGCGCAGCTGCGAGGCGACCTTGCCGCTGAACTTAAGCACCTGAAACCGCAGCCGCTTTCATGGAACCGCTACGGCGGCTGGGCAGACGGCCCGAAGCTGAAGGCTACGGGGAGCTTCCGCGTTGCAAGGCACAACGGCAAGTGGTGGCTCGTGACGCCCGACGGTCGGCTCTTCTTCTCCGTTGGGCTTGACGTGACGAGAACCATGACGGACATCACGGACGGCAGTCGCCATCCCGACTGGCATTTGCGCGAGGTGCCGCCCGACGGAAAGATGCCGTTCACGATATGGAACCTCGAAAAGAAATTCGGCAAGCGGGATTTTTCGTCCGCCTACTTCAATTTCGTCCTGCGCCGCTTCGATTCGTGGGGATTGAACACAATCGGCAACTGGAGCGCCCCGGAGCTTACGATGCTTTCGCGAAAGCCATACGTGATATCGGTGCTGGAGCGGGCAAAGGGTGTGAAGCGTCATCCGAAGTTCCACATCTACGACTTCTCCGATCCTTCATTTGAAATGAACTTCAGGGCGGCAATACGTGAACGGTTTGCGTCTGAACCGTCGCTGCGACACGCTGCCACAGATCCCATGTGCATAGGCTTTTTCGTGGACAATGAACTGCAGTTCCAGAAGTGGATTCCGAGCGTCGGCACGGAGGTCGCAGAACCATACCTTGAACTGTACTTCAGGATATGCCGCGAGGAGCTTGCGAAGGCGGCGCCGGGGAAACTCTACCTCGGAAGCCGCTTCGTAGGATTCCGCCAGCCCGGAATCCTGTGGCGCACCGCTGCGCGGCACTGCGACGTTATCACAGTGAACGCATATGCGAACTCCGTGTACAACCTTTCGTCAAAGATGTTCGACAACGGCGAGGAGCGTCCGATACTTGTCGGGGAGTTCCATTTCGGATGCTACGACCGCGGGATGTTCAAGCCCGGACTTGCACCCGTATGGTGCCAGAAGGAACGCGCAAGGAGCTATGAACGATTTGTCGAAGGATGTCTTGAACATCCGCTGATCGTCGGCTGCCATTGGTTCCAGTACCGCGACCAGCCGCTGCTTGGACGTGGAGACGGAGAGGCGTACGAGATCGGCTTCGTGGACGTCTGCGACCGTCCCTATCCGGACCTCTGCCGCGCCGCCCGCAGGATCGGCGAATCGCTCTACGAGAAGCGGTGGCGCGGCGCATGGAGCAGCCGCA